>CANQPZ010000038.1 GCA_947625895.1 uncultured Clostridia bacterium
TCTGGCATTTGTCCCATATTATCAAATCCTGGTAATGTGTTTGCAGCTTGATTTACTGGCTCTTGCATTGGTTGTGGTTGCATCTCTGGCATTTGTCCCATATTATCTAGTCCTGGTAATGTGTTTGCAACTTGATTTACTGGCTCTTGCACTGGTTGTGGTTGCATTTCTGGCATTTGTCCCATATTATCTAGTCCTGGTAATGTATCTGCAACTTGATTTACTGGCTCTTGCACTGGTTGTGGTTGCATACTTGGAACTTGAACAGGTTCATTATTTGTTAGTACTGTACTTTGAACAGGTTCAGCAACTTGTTGAACTTGTGGTTGTTCATTTATTTGTACTGGTTCTTTATTTTCTGTTGGTTGTACGACACTTTGTCTTGGCTTTTTAGCATCATTTATTATTTTATCGATTTCTTCATCTGAATATACTTTTCTCTGTTTTTTAACATCCATATTATTAGGAATGATTACATTTCCAGTCATTTTTGTTTCTTTTCTCTTGTTATCAATTAAATCAATTCCACTTTCTTTTGGTTCTTCTGCTTTCTTCTGAGCTTTTTTAGCACTTTCTTTTTTCTCTTTTTCTATTTTAGCTTTTAATTTTTTATCATTCTCTATTTTTTCTAATTTTCTTTTTTCTTGGATCTTTGCTTTTTGGGCTTTTTCTTTATCTGTCTCATCATCAGTAGTAACAAGTTCTTGATATTTTGGGCAATCTGCCTCTAAGACAGCTCTTACGTTTATTGGTAAGCATTTAATAATTATTTTTAATTGATTATCTGTATATTGTGCAGCTATATTATTGAAGCTATCAACATATTTATCTTCATTTTTTCCAAGTTTTTTGTAATGAATTAAAATATTTTGTACTTCTTGTTCTGTTACATCATCTAAAGAATTTTCATCTTCTACATCTGAAATTTGATAATATTCTTTTGCTTCTTCAGATGTACGTGGTTCTTGTAATAAATTACATACATTATCTATTCTTCTATCTGGTCCAATTAATGCATTATATATACCAAGTTCATACATTTTAGATAATGCTTTACTCTTTTTAGCTCTTCTATCTGTACAAATTACAATTATATCTATATTTTTACCATCTTGATTGATTGCATCATATGATACTTCTTCTAGTCTGTCTAATATGAATTTATCCATAGCTTCATAGTTACTATTAGCAAAAGGTTCTAAATCCTCACTAATTACTATTCTGTCATATGTTTTGTCCTTTCGTATCTCATTTATAATCGCATTAAAGTAAAAAACATTCTTAAAGGAAAGAGTGTTTCCATATTTCTTTCTATAGCTATCTACTATTTTATTTGAAACATTTTCATTACTTACTGCAAATAACGTTTTCATTTGTAA
This sequence comes from uncultured Clostridia bacterium, assembly GCA_947625895.1. Taxonomy (GTDB): domain Bacteria; phylum Bacillota; class Clostridia; order TANB77; family CAG-508; genus UMGS1994. The sequence goes on from CANQPZ010000038.1 coordinate 1,380, forward strand.
ACCCCCAAACTTTTGTATTTTTTATAAAACCCATCCTCTTGTAACTATGGCAAATACCAATGGTAATACTTGTGAAATTACTAAAATAGTAACAAAGGCAATAATAAGATTAAAACCTCTATCTCTTATGTCTAATCTTCTTATTCCAATTATATATTGATATATTGCTCCTATAGCTATACCAACAAAACAAAATGGTATACTATATATTCTTATCGTATCCAAGATCATGGCTGTTATTCCATAAGCCTTTGATCCTCCATATTTTTCAGTATATTGTTCTAGCTTTCCGCCAGTTTCTTCTTTCATTTGAGATAATTTTGTTGCATTATCTGATTCTAATACTTCTTTTTCTTCAAGTACGGGCTGTGTTTCTGCAAAAACAGGAGTAATACTTAATAATACTACTGTTATAAGAATTGTTATAAATGTCAGTATTTTTTTCATTTTTTGTTCCCCTCACTTTTTCCTTTTCCGCCTAATTTTATACATTTATAATCATACAATAAAAGAAAAAAAATAGCAACTAATTTTTCAGATTATTTTTATAATTTTAAAAAGGACACTTCTTACGTGTCCTTTGCTTTTATCATAGTCTATTATATAAATATGTCATCCATTTGAAAACAGAATTTGCCCAATTTTTATCACTTGCATATCTTGTATTTACACCTGTTAAAGTTGGCCCATTATAATATGTTCCAGTTGCTATTTGTCCATCATAAATTTCAGTTCCTTTTGGATTCAAATAATTTTTAACAAGAACTCTAGCTACTAAATCGATTCCTTCAGCATATGTACTAAATGAGAATGAACCTCCATATGGATTGCTATCATAAGCTCCATATCCAAATAAGTTTTTCTTGTCATTTGCAATTTTTGATGTTCCCCATCCGCCTTCATGTATTGCCATAGATGCTAAATATATTCCATTTATTCCATATTGTTTTTCTGCATAATAAAAATATTCAGCATTACTTGCTATAACATTTTGTGTGTCTTGTGGATTTCCTGATAATACTTTTTGAAATTGTGACAAAGTTAATCCACTAGGTTTGGTTAGGTCCATATCAAAATACAAACTTGCAAGAAGTTGTTCCTTTGAGTATTCTACTCCTTCTTCAAAATAATGTTGAGTTCCACCATTAGGATTTATATTTGTAAAACATGCCGCATCAGCATATCCTATTACTGTTGAATATTGTATCTTTAGCCAGTTGTTGCTCACAACCTCCATTATTACTGCTTTTTCATCTTTTTTCATTTCTGCAATTTGATTTGATTTTCTGCTTGCCGCTTCTCTAATAGTAACTTTTTCTGGTGTTGCATATATTGAATCTCCTCTTTTAGGAGTATAGTTATTTACTCCTTCTCCAGTTCCTATTTCAACAAGTTTATTTGTTGCTTCTTGAATGACTTCTCCTCTAATTCTTTCTTCACTTGTATATTCTGATCCTTCATAATTTCTTATGATTACCATTTTTTGAAGTCCATCTGTTCCTTCTTGTTTTACTTGAATAGTTCCTGTTGGTAATTCATTATTCTCAACATATTCTGTTGTATAATCTAAGTCAACCTCATCTACATCTAATGTTTTTTTAGTTGGTGTTCCTGCATTTTTTTCTAGCAATTCAGGAAGATTTATTAAATCCCTGTTTTGTGGTATTGTCATTTTTTCATTTTTTGCCACTTCTTTTTTAGTTTCTTGTGGTATAGAAAAAGATTGTACTTGATTATAAGTTCTGACACATAAAAAAGATATTATAGCTAAAACAGCTATAATAATAGAATATATAATTATTCTTTGTTTAATTATTTCTCCTCTAGTTCTTATTACATATTTTACTTTTTTCATCTTTTTCTCCTACGAATATTGTAATATTTGCGCCTTTTTTTGTCAATTGAAGTTTTTGGATTTATTTTCGTGGAAATATTGATTAATATCCAAAAGTGTTATATATTTAATTTGCTTAGTAGTCTATCAAAAATAGTTAAAGGATAAATTGATATGTTACAAGATAAACAAATGAAAACAATAATAAAAATAGCAATTCCTATTTTTATTATTCTTATTGTATTTTTAATTTATATAACAAAAGAAAAGAATAATCTTTATGCTCAATATAAAAATGAAGAAAAGAAACCAACTCTTTCATTAACTACAGATAGTAATATTTTTAGAGTTGACTCAATTGTTTTATATTCTTCTGCAAATGCATTAAATAATTCTGAAACACAGGAAGATTATTGGGATTTAAATTTATATCAATATACTGATATGGCAATTAATATTGATAATAATGTTTCTATCAATGAAAATACTCAGAAAAACACAATAAAACAATTGTATATTGATAATATATCTTTCTCTTCTATGCCTAAACAAGGAACTCCAAGGTTATATTATAAAGATCCTAATCTTTTTGGAGCTGGAGTTATAGATGAGGAAAAATTAATTTCAAACAGATTAGATTTTAATGTCATTTCTGACAGTAAATCTGATGCTCAAGAACCAAAATTTTATGCAGACTGTTCTAATCCCTTGATATTGTCTTCTATAAATCATGAAATTGTTAAAAATTTTGTTGTTAGAAATACTAATTCTGCTATAACCTTTGATGGGAATCTATTACTTGATGCTACAATTTTGTTAAGCAAGATTGAATATGAAATCACTTTCACTATTCATATAGTTAATTATTTAGATGAAGAATATCAATGCGAGTTAGTTATTCCAATAACACTTGGTGATGAGAACGATATTAATACAATTTATGATGGTTCATATACGCTTAATTTGACAGACTTAAATCATAGGTTTTACAAATTGGAGGAATAAAATCTCATATGAATAAAAATATTTCTTTAATCGATTATATGGAAAAACATTATTTCAAAAGAGAAAATTTTAGTACTCTTAAAGAAATGTTATATTTTGTTGCAGAGCATTATGGTAATAAAACAGCTTTTGTTTTAAAAGATAAATCTGGATATTTATATAACGTTTCTTATTATAATTTTGTAAAGGATGTTGAATCAGTTGGAATTTCATTAATTAACAATGGTTTTGCAAATAAAAAGATTGCTATTATTGGTAAAAACAGTTATAAATGGGCTGTATCATATCTTGCAGCTTGTATTGTTGGAATTGTAGTTCCTATAGATAAAGAACTACATTTTAATGATGTTATAAATTTCTTGAATATATCTGAAGCTAGTGTTGTTTTGGGTGATGATAAAAATCTTTCAGAAATTGTTGCTAATGTTCAATTACTAAATAATGCAACTTCTTTTATAAATTTTGATTTAAAATCTAATAATGAAATTTATTATGGTTTTGATTCTTTTAAAAGTTCTGGATTATATAATTTAGAAAATGATTTAAATCCTTTTTCTAAAATTAAAATAGATCCTGATGATATGCATTTTCTTTTATTTACATCAGGAACTACTGGAAATTCTAAGGGCGTTTGCCTTTCTCACAAAAATATATGTTCAAATATTTTTGCTGTTGGAAGTATAGTTAAAGTTGATACTTCTACTTCCATACTTTCAATATTGCCTATTCATCATACTTATGAATGTACTCTAGGATTTTTACTAGTTATTTCTAGTGGTGGTACAATTGCTTTTTGTGATGGTTTGAGATATATTTCAAAGAACTTGCAAGAATATAAACCAAATATAATACTTAGTGTTCCATTATTGTTAGAAAATGTTCATAAGAAAATAATGAGCTCACTTGAAGAAGCACTTCCCGAAAAATATTTTAAGAAAAATAAACATATTATGGATTCTATTCCATTTTTTATGAGACCAATCGTTAAAAAAAGAATATTAAAATCTTTAGGTGGAAATTTAAAGAAAATTATAGTTGGAGCTGCCGCTGTTGATCCAGAAATTTTAAAATCTTTAAATAAGTTTGGAATTTTAGTTTTGTCTGGATACGGATTAACTGAATGTTCCCCACTTGTTGCTGGAAATAATGACTTTTTCCACAATTTTTATGCTGTTGGACTTCCAATACCAAATTGTGAGTTTAAAATTGATTCTCCAAATGAAGAAGGCGTTGGTGAAATTTTAGTTAAGGGTTCTAACGTTATGTTAGGATATTATAAAAATGAAAAGGCAAATAAAGAATCATTTTCAGATGGTTATTTTAGAACTGGTGATTTAGGTAGAATTGATGAACAAGGTTACTTATATGTTACTGGAAGATGTAAGAGTGTAATTATAACTAAGAATGGTAAAAATGTATATCCTGAAGAATTAGAAGAAATGCTTAATCACAATGAGGCTATTTCAGAATCTCTTGTTACTGGTGACTTTGATAAGAAAACTAATGATACTGTTGTTAAAGCACAAATTATACCAAACTTAGATTTCATTAAGAAAAAAATCAAAGCACCTTCAAAAGAAGATATCTCAAATTTCATTCATTCAGCAATAAAAGCTGTTAATGCTAAGCTTCCTAATTTTAAGCATATAAAAGATTTTACAATTAGAAATAAAGATTTTGAAAAAACTACTACTCAAAAAATAAAAAGGTTTGGTAGCAATATTGAAGATTCTAAAGGAAAAAGTGATAAGCCAAAAAATAAAGTTAAAAATAAAAAAGAGAAAAAATAATATTTATAGAACAAAAGCGGACATTATTAGCATTTTCGCTATTTATGACATTTTAAAGTCCGCGTCTTTGTTCGTTCGCGAAAAATTGTTATACAATTTTTCTGTGGAATGCTTTATATAATAGGAAGTTCAGAGAACTTTCCTATTATATAAAAAAGTGCAAACATACCCTCATGATATGCTTGCACTTTTTATATTTTTTCTAAAGCTTCTTTTAGTTTTATAGCTTCTTCCTTTGTTAATGTTATTCCTTTGCCCATTTTATTATGTTCCTCATTCCAGTCACGTAAATCATATTTTGGTTCTCTTTCGTTCCAACTTATTAGATTAAGTTCTTTACTCCATCCCTTTTCTGACGTAGATAAAACAGCGATTTGTTCTACTATCTCATATTTAATATCGGGCATAATATTATCTCCTTTTCTTTTTCTTGATTAAGTTATATACCTTTTGCTTTAATTTGTAAATACTTTTAAATTTGTATTGTTGCTCCAACTATTCCAGCATTATTTTTTAATTTTGCAACTTTTATTTCTGGTGCTTTGGTTTTATTAAATCTACTTGATGGATCTTCTATTTTGTCTAATAACATTTTATATACTATAGTATTTTCGTAATAAGAGAAACTTCCTCCTAGGATTATTGCTTCAGGTTCAAATATATCTATTAAATTGCATATACCTATAGATAAATCTTCAACAAATTGTTCAACAACTTCTTTTACTTTAATGTTGTTTAGATCTAATAGGTTTTCTCTCATATATTCTCCTGAGAAGTCATTATCAATATCTAATACTTCTGCAATTTTGTTTTTAAATGCTCTAATTGATGCATATGTTTCAAAACATCCTCTTTTTCCACAGTTACACTGTCTTCCACCTTTATTTATTACCATATGTCCGAATTCGAATCCAGAAACTCTTTTTGGTACTAACATCTCTCCATTTAAAAATGCTGCTCCACCAATTCCAGTACCTAGGCACAAGAATATACAATCATCATATTGTTGCATATTTCCATAATATTTTTCAGCTAATGCTGCACATTTTGAATCGTTTTTTATCTGCATTGGTAAGTTTATATATTTTTGTAATTCTGATATTAAGTCAAAATTTTCTAATCCCAAGTTAGTTGCTTGAACAATTATATTGTTGCTTATTGTTCCTGGTGATGCAATTCCTATAAATTCTATATCGTGCAAATTAACTTTTTCTTCTTCTATTATTTTATTTAAAAGCTCGATTATAATGTTTACTACACTTTCTTTTATATTAGCTCTATATTCTCTAGTTAAAAGTCTTTCTTCCATTTTTATAATCTTACCATTATTAATTAATCCCACTCCAATATGGCTTCCACCTATATCAATTCCTATTCTCATATACTATCCTTTCTAAAAAAGGACGCACATATCTATTATGCCGTCCTCTACATTTTTGTTATTTCTATTGCTTGAATTAAAATTGCAATTATGTTTGATATACATAAATACATTCCAATTGGAATTTCAATATTTGACTCTTTTTCAGCTAAAATATCGCTTTTATCAATTTTATTTTTTTGTTTTTGTATAATTACATTGGCTGTTAATAAAACCATTGTTAATGCAATTGTTATTAAAAACACTTCTGAAATTACAAACATATTCATATACATACAAACCATCATTATTTCAAGTAAATATGAATACTTAAAGTATGGTTTCTTATTTACAATTGCTGCTAAAATGCAAATTACAATGAAATACATTAGATATTTATATATACTATATATTCCTAGATTATTTATTCTGTATAAATATAGTAAATGAATAAATCCAACTACTGCTCCTATGAAAATTATAGATTTATAAATTCTTTTTACCTTTTTGTCTATACCAGCAATTAGTATTAATGTGATTATGAAAATCATGTAATATAAATATTCTATAAGTGTAAGAATATTCATTGTTTTCCATGTTACTTTAAGAGATAGAAAAACTCCAACAGAAATTATTCCAATTAATAATGAAATAATTAATTTATTTCTTTTTTCTTTTGGAGTTAAAGATTTTTTTTCATCTTTTTTCTTTTGTCCTGGTATTTTGTAAATCGTTGTAACACAAAAATTTCCTAAAATTATGCCTATTAAAAAGATTGTTGTATATAGTAAAAGCTCCATTTTTTCCCCTTTTGTGCATTATCTATTAGAAAAAAAGAACGTTCATTGTTCAAAAGGAACGTTCTATTATTAATTATTCTTCATCATCAGGTGCAACTGTGTTGGCATCAGGTGTAGCTGTGCCATTATCAACTTCATTTGTTCCTGTTTCATTTGTTTCTGTAGTTGTTTCATTACTTTTTTCTTCTGTGCTCTCATTTGTTGTTTGAACTGTTGAGTTATCTTGACTAGTTGTTTCTTCTGGTAAACCTATAACCATATAAACTGTAACAGCAGCTAATATAAGTAATACAACTATAGTAAGAACTAGTGCAACTAAAGTAATTCCTTTTTCATTTTTCATAATTTTACCTCCTTGAATAAAAACATATCTTTATTATATGGGAGATTTTGAATTACTTAGTACATAACTCTCCCTTATACTTTACTATTTATATTTTTACTTTTTTTAATATTAAAGTCAATAGCTTTAATATAAGTGTTAATCAAAAGTAATCTTTGTGTAATATTACCAATTATGAATATTTATGCTTTTTTAGGAAAAAATAACATTAAATTAGGAGGTATTTATGGAATCAATTAATACAAATAAAGAATATCAAAAATATGTTGATAAAAAATCACCTAACTCCCCTATATTTAAGGATTGTTTTAATGCTTTTTGGGTTGGTGGATTGATTTGCGTTATTGGGCAAATTATTTATGATTATTTTATTTTCAGGGGTTTTCCTCAAGATTTAACTAGTACTATAGTTTCAATTTCTTTGATTTTTATTAGTGCATTTTTAACAGCTATAAATGTCTTTAACAAAATTGGTAAATTTGCTGGTGCTGGTTCTCTTATTCCTATAACTGGTTTTGCTAATTCAATTATCTCTCCTGCAATGGAATATAAGTCTGAAGGATATGTTATGGGAGTTGGTGCTAAAATGTTTACTGTTGCAGGTCCTGTACTTGTTTATGGAATTTCTACATCTGTAATTGTTGGACTTGTTTATTTGCTTTTTAATACACAAGCAATTATGTTAGTTTAATTTTAAAGGAGTTATTATGAAAAAAATTGGAAATCAAACATTTAAATTAGATAATCCTGTTACAATACTTGAAACAGCTAGTATTGTTGGAAAAAAAGAAGCTGATGGTCCCTTAGCTAAATATTTTGATGTCTGTTTGGAAGATGAATTTTTTGGAGAAAAAACATGGGAAAAAGCTGAATCAAAAATGATAAAAACTTCAATTGAAACAGTTTTAAAAAAGTCAAAAGTTCCTGTTTCTTCAATTGATTTTTTGTTTGCAGGAGATTTATTAAATCAATGTATTTCTTCAAGTTTTGGGATAAGAGATTTTGAAATTCCCTTTTTAGGAATTTTTGGTGCTTGTTCAACTTTTGTTGAAGGTTTATTATTAGGTTCTTTGTTATTAGATGGTGGAGCTGGAAACTATGGAATTGCTGCTACATCAAGTCATTTTTGTAGTGCTGAAAAGCAATTTAGATTTCCTCTAGAGCTTGGAAATCAAAGACCTCCAACTTCTCAATGGACAGTTACAGGAAGTGCTGCTGCAGTTTTAGCTAAAGATGGTCTTGGTCCATATATCACTCATCTTACTCCAGGCAAAATTGTTGATAAAGGAATAAAAGATGCTAATAATATGGGAAGTGCAATGGCTCCTGCAGCTATTTCAACGATTATTACTCATTTAAAAGATACTGGTAGAAGTCCAACTTATTATGATGCAATTATAACAGGTGATTTAGGACATATAGGAAAAGGAATAGTTTTAGAGCTTTCTAAAGCTGAAGGATATCAATTAAATTCCGTTTATAATGATTGTGGTGTTTTAATGTTTGACAAAGATAAACAAGATACCCATTCTGGTGGTTCCGGATGTGCATGTTGTGGAACTGTCTTTTCAGGATATTTTTATAATCAACTAAAACAGAAGAAAATAAAAAGAATGCTTCTTGTTGCTACTGGTGCACTAATGAACTCTACATCTAGTCAACAAGGTGAAAGTATTCCTGGAATTGCACATGCTGTTAGTATTGAATTATAAATGTTTTTTATATTGAAATTATTTTAATTTTTCTATTAATTTAGAAAGGAGAATCTATGGGAGAATTTTTAAGTAGTATAGATTATTGGATGTTTTTAAAAGCCTTCGTAATTGGCGGTCTTTTATGTGTTATCGCTCAAGTTTTAATAGATAAAACAAAACTAACTCCAGCAAGGATTCTAGTTTTGTATGTTACTGTTGGAACTATTTTAGGTGGCTTAGGAATCTATAAGTATCTTGTTGATTTTGCTGGCTGTGGTGCTACTGTTCCATTAACTGGATTTGGTAATAATTTAGCTAAAGGTGTCACAGAAGAAGTTGCTAAAAATGGTTTCTTAGGTGCTTTTATTGGTGGAATTAAAGCTTCTGCAGGTGGAATTACGGCTGCTATTTTCTTTGGATATATTGCTTCATTAATTTCAAAGCCAAAAATGAAAAAGCAATAATTTACATTTCAAGCATTTTGTGGTATACTATTGCAGAAAAACGCACAAGGAGGTGGTATCTATGCAGTTGCATTTTGGTACCCCAAGACTGGTATGCCGGTCTATAGTGAAACGGGATTTTCCAACTTTCGTGGAGCTTGTTACGACGGACAAAGAAGTTCAAAAGTACTTCCAATTTGGCGATGTGTTCAATTTTCTTGAGAATTTGCCAAATCAGGAATGCTATCCTTTCGGAATCTTTTCCAAGCCTACAAATGCACTAATTGGTTATATCAATGGATATGTTTACACTTCTCAAGAGCTTCTTGTGGAGTATTTCATTTCCGATTTTGCCAGATGTAATCATTATGCCTTTGAAGTGCTTCCTGCATTTTTCACTTTTGGTCGTGACAAAGGTTTCACATCATTTCGCTTTGAAGTTGAAGAAGACAACATCCCTTCAATATCATTGCTTACCAAAATTGGTGCAGAGCATTGCGAGTCTGAGGACTACGTGTATGATGCAGAAGAGCCAATTCGGAGTTATAAAGTTTATAAATTATCGTTTCACTAAAAAAGTCCCTCACTATTTCGGTAGTGAGGGGCTTTTTTTATTTTATAACAATGTTATATATTTTTCCTTTTACATATATTCTTTTTACAATTGTTTTTCCTTCAACCATTTTTGAAATTATTTCATTCTCATCAACGATTTTGTCTAATTCTTCTTGTTCAATATCCTTAGCAACTTTAACTGTTGCTTTAAGTTTACCATTAACTTGAACTGGAATTTCAATTTCATCATCAATTGTTTTTGTTTCATCATATGTTGGCCAAGGAGTTTTTGCAATTTCTGTTTTTTCACCAATTCTTGACCATATTTCTTCTGTCATATGTGGTGCAAATGGATTTAATAATTGTAAAAATGTTTTATATTCTGCTCTATTTATTTTCTTAGCTTTAGTAAACTCATTTACCATTGTCATGAATGTAGATACACATGTATTGAATTTCATTTCTTCAACGTCGTTTGTAACCTTTTTAATTGCTTTATGCATCATAGATTCAAATTCTTTTGAATAGCTATCTCCATCAACTAATATTTCTTGCATTGACCAAACTCTATCTAAGAACTTGCTGCATCCTCTAATACTTTCCATAGACCATGGTGCTGTTTGATCAAAAGGACCCATAAACATTTCATATACTCTAAAGCTATCTGCTCCAAATTCTTTAACTATATCATCTGGATTAATAACATTTCCTTTTGATTTAGACATCTTTTCTCCGTTTCCACCTAGAATCATACCATGTGATGTACGTTTTTGATATGGTTCTTTAGTTGGAACTTTTCCAATGTCATATAAGAATTTATGCCAAAATCTTGAGTATAATAAGTGAAGTGTTGTATGTTCCATTCCTCCGTTATACCAATCAACTGGTGACCAGTATTCCAAAGCTTCTTTTGATGCGAATTCTTTATCATTGTGTGGATCCATATATCTTAAATAATACCAAGATGATCCTGCCCATTGTGGCATAGTATCAGTCTCACGTCTAGCTTCTTTTCCGCAATGTGGACATTTTGTTTTTATCCATTCTGTTTGTTTTGCAAGTGGAGATTCACCATTTTCTCCTGGCTCGTAATCTTCTATATCTGGTAATTTTAATGGTAATTCTTCTTCTGGAACTGGTACCCATCCGCAATCTTCACAATATACCATAGGTATTGGTTCACCCCAATATCTTTGACGAGAGAATACCCAGTCACGTAATTTGTAATTTACTTTTCTTTCACCTAATTTATTTTTTTCAATGTAATCATTAATTTTCTCTATTGCGTCTTTTGTTTTTAGTCCATCTAAAAATCCTGAATTTATAGATATTCCATTTTCAATATCTGTATATGGTTCTTCCATTTCATCTGAACCATTTTCTGATTTTTCTTTATTGTCTTCTTTGATTACTTGTTTTATTGGTAAATTGAATTTTTTAGCAAATTCAAAATCTCTTTCATCATGTGCAGGAACTGCCATGATTGCACCTGTTCCATATGTTATTAAAACATAATCAGAAATCCAGATTGGAATTTCTTCATTTGATACAGGGTTTACTGCTTTTAATCCTTTTATTTCAACACCTGTTTTATCTTTATTTAGCTCAGATCTTTCAAAATCAGATTTTGTTGCAGCTTTTTGCTTATATTCATTTACTTCTTCAAGATTTTCTATTTTATCTTTATATTTTTCAATTAAAGGATGTTCTGGAGCTACAACCATATATGTTGCGCCAAAAATTGTATCTGGTCTTGTTGTATAAATTAATAATTTATCGTCTGTTCCTTTTATTTGAAAATTAACATCTGCTCCTTCGCTTCTTCCTATCCAATTCTTTTGTTGAGCTTTTATTTTGTCTAAGAAATCTATATCATCTAAATCGTCTATTAATCTTTGTGCATATTCTGTAATCTTTAACATCCATTGTGATTTTTCTTTTTGTACTACAGGGCTTCCGCATCTTTCACAAACACCATTAACTACTTCTTCATTTGCTAATCCTACTTTACATCCTGTACAGAAGTTTATTGGCATTGTTGCTTTATATGCTAAACCTTTTTTGAATAATTGAATAAATATCCATTGTGTCCATTTATAATAATTTGGATCTGTTGTATTTATTTCTCTAGACCAATCAAATGAAAATCCCAAAGATTTTAATTGTTGTCTAAAATGATTTATGTTTTGTTCTGTTGTAATCTTTGGATGTATATGATTCTTTATGGCATAGTTTTCTGCTGGAAGTCCAAATGCATCAAATCCTATTGGATATAAAACATTATATCCTTGCATTCTTTTCTTTCTTGCAATAATATCTAACGCAGTGTAACTACGAGGATGACCAACATGGAGTCCTTGACCAGAAGGATATGGAAATTCGATTAAACCAAACCACTTTGGTAATGTGTAATCATCTTTGGCATTGAAAGTTCCTTCATCTTCCCATTTTTTTTGCCATTTTTCTTC
>CANQPZ010000039.1 GCA_947625895.1 uncultured Clostridia bacterium
TATCCTTCCGTTTTAAAAAATATAAAGGGCGATATCACTAAAATGATGTCGCCCCCCTAAAAATTATTATCTCATGTTTAAAACTGTTAATACAACAGTAAGTATAACAAAAATAACTGAGAAAAATATAGTATAATTTTTTAATTTTCCTTCTTTTGTTCTACCTTTATTTTTCTCATAGAAGTTACTTCTTGAACCTCCAACTATACTTTCTGAAGCTCCACCCTTCTCAGATTTTTGTAAAAGCACTAATACAATTATAACTATGCAACATAATGCATAAACAATTGTTAATATATTCATTACTTGTTCCATTATTATTCCTCCAATTAACTCTTTAAAGTACGTGATAAATTTTAACACATCTATCAAATAAATGCAAATATTTTGTTAATTTTACCTATTTTTTTACAAATTATCTATACATCTTTTGCAGATTGTAGGATGGTCATGATCTTTTCCAACTGTTTCTGAATACATCCAGCATCTTTCACATTTTTCACCATCAGCAGGTTCAACTTTTATTCCTACTTCAGGATCTTCTTGTCTTTTATTGTTATCTATTTCAACTTTTGAAACAATAAATACAGTTGTAAATAAGTCTTTGTCTTTCAAAAATTCTTTGTATTTGTCTTCATTTACAAATAAAGTAACTTTTGCGTTTAAAGAATGTCCTATAACTTTTTCCATTCTAGCTTCTTCTAACTTTTTAGAAACTTCTTCTTTTAATTTTATTATTTTATCCCATCTTTCTTCTAGTTTTTCATCTTCATATTCTTTTCTATAAACAGGATAATCTGTAAGCATTACACTTTCAACCTCTTCACCTTTTCTATGAGGCATCGCTTTCCATATTTCCTCAGCTGTGAAACAAGTCATTGGTGCTAGTATTTTTACAAGAGAATCAAGTATCTCATACATAACAGTTTGAGCAGATCTTCTTTCTAGAGAATCAGGTTTTGATGTATATAGTCTGTCTTTTATTATGTCTAAATAGAATGTACTCATATCTACAACACAGAATTGATTGATTGCTTGGTATGCATTATGGAAATCATACTCATCATATGCTTTTGTACAATCTCTAACAAGATTATTTAATTTTGTTAATGCCCATTTATCTATTTCTAATAAATCTTTATATTCAACAGGCATATTTACAGGAAAATCGTAAATATTTCCAAGTATATATCTTGCAGTATTACGTATTTTTCTATAAACTTCTGTAACTTGTTTTATTATTGATTTTGACACACTTACATCTGATTTATAATCTGAAGATAATACCCAAAGTCTTAAAACATCAGCACCAGATTCATTTATTATTTCTTGTGGTGCTATGACATTTCCTATAGATTTAGACATTTTTCTTCCTTGTTCATCTATTGTGTATCCGTGTGTAACAACCTCTTTATAAGGAGCAACACCTTTAGTTGCAACAGAAGTTAATAAAGAAGATTGGAACCAACCTCTATATTGGTCACTTCCTTCTAAATATAGATTAGCTGGTGGAAGTCCTCTTTCTGCTAAAACAGATTCATGTGTTGATCCAGAATCAAACCATACATCCATAATATCTGTCTCTTTTTTGAATTCTGTACAACCACAAGAACATTTTGCGCCTTCTGGCATTAATTCTTTTTCAGATAAGTCAAACCAAGCATTTGATCCTTTTTCTTTAAAGATTTTTTGAACTTTTGCTAAACTTTCTTCTGTTACATATTCTTTTTCACATTCTTTGCAATAAAATACTGGTATTGGAACTCCCCAAGTACGTTGACGAGAAATACACCAATCATTTCTTTCTTCAACCATCTTAGTGATTCTTTCTTCGCCCCATGCAGGATACCATTTTACTTTCTTTATTGCATCTAATGTTTCTTTTCTAAATCCATCAACTGATGCAAACCATTGACTTGTAGCTCTGAATATAACTGGATGCTTACATCTCCAGCAATGTGGATATGAGTGATTAACTTCTTGACTAGCAAGTAATAATCCGTGTTCATCTAACCATTTTATTATTTCTTTATCAGATTTAGCATAAAACATTCCTGCAAATGGTCCAGCATCTTCATTTTGATAACCTTTACCATCAACACAAACTATTATATCTAAATCATTTTTCAATCCGCACAAATAGTCTTCTTTACCATAGCTAGGAGCAGTATGTACAGCACCAGTACCACTATCTAGCACAACATCAACAGTATCTGCACTTCCTAAAACTACTTTAGAATCTCTGTCTAAGAATGGATGTTTACAAACGATTCCTTCTAAATCAGAACCTTTCATTTCATTTTCAACAGAATATTTTTCTATTCCAGCAATTTTCATAACTTCTTCAACTAAGGCTGAAGCCATTATTAAAATTTCTCCATTTGCTTTTACAAAGCTATAATCAAAATCTCCACCGATTGTTATACCAGTATTACCAGGTAATGTCCAAGGTGTTGTTGTCCATATTACTACAAAAGTATTTTTCTCTTCAAATTTTCCTTTTGCATCTTTTACTGGGAATTTAACGTATGCTGTATTTGAATTTATATTTTTATATTCTATTTCAGCTTCAGCTAATGCTGTTTCACAGTCTGTACACCAATAAACTGGTTTTAATCCTTTATATATATAACCTTTTTTATACATATCAGCAAAAACACCAATTTGTTTTGCTTCCATTTGTGGTTGATATGTTACATAAGGATTTTCCCAATCTCCAAGAACACCAAGTCTTTTAAATCCTGCTGTTTGTTTATCTTTATATTCCATTGTAAACTTTTTACAAGTATCTCTAAACTTAGTTACAGGTATTTCATCTCTATTTAATCCAAGTGCTTGAATTGCCTTTTTTTCAGTTGGCATACCATGAGTATCATATCCTGGTATAAATGGTGTCCAATAACCTTTTAAACTCTTATATCTAACTATAGTATCTTTTAAAACTTTATTTAAAGCATGTCCGATATGTATTTCACCATTTGCATATGGTGGTCCATCATGCAATACAAAAGGTTCTTTTTCCTTATTTTTTTCTAGCATTTTCTCATAGATATGTTTCTTCTCAAAAACCTCTTCTAATATTTTAGGTTCTTTTTCTGGTAATCCAGCTCTCATTTGAAAGTCTGTTTTTGGCAAGTTCAAAGTTGAACTATAATCAAATTTCTCTTCGCTCATCTTTCTTCCTCCTAAATTTATATTAATTTTAATTTATTACCATTTTCTTTTATATATTTTTCTAAGTCACTTGGACTTAGAATTACTGTTGCAGTGTTAACTCCTGGATGAACTCCAATCTTTTCTTCTTTAAGTAGATCTTTATCCAAAATAACTTCAACAGCTTTTTCTTTATCATAAACAATCGCAAGAGGTGTTACCGCACCTGGCTGCAAGTTTAGGTATTTTTGTAATCTTTCTGGAGATGCAAAACTTAATTTAGTTGAAAAAGAAGCTTTAGCAATGTCTGCAAGATTTGCCTGTTTTTCTTCCTTCATTGTTACTAAAAAATGTCTTTTCCCTTTAGCATCTCTTAAGAATAAATTTTTGCAAATTGAAGCACCTTTAAAATAGTCTGGTCCAAGAGCATCCATTTCTTCCATATTATATACAGGTTTATGCTCAATAAGTTCATAATCAATATTAAGCTCTTTTAATTTTTCTAGTATTTCATCCATTTCGTCAACTCCTTTTCCAAAAATTTATCTTTATATATTAGTAACGATTTCAAAAATTGTTTTTAGCGCAGCAATATGCTGATTTTCCTATTTATCACGATTAAAAAGAGAATTAGTATATTGCAAGGCAAAAACAAATTTTGAACACCGGAGTGTACGTGGTACATGAGGATTTCAAAATTTGTTTTTAACGCAGCAAGATGCTGATTATCTTTTTAATTAAATAAAAAAAGAAGTTTCGTACTATAAATAGGACGAAACTTCCAACTCCGCGTTACCACCTAAATTAATTCTAATGACTAACTTGCTCATTAAAATTCACTCAAAATTTTGTAACGTAAAACAAACGTCATATTCTACTAAATTTCAAATATGCAACTCCAAGGTGATAATAAATAGACTGTTCTTACCAAAATCTCACCAACCTTTGGCTCTCTTTAAGACATTTTCTACTTACCGTGTCCTTATCAAAGTCTTTATTCTTATTAATTAATGCAATTATTTTAACACGTTCTAAATTTCTTTTCAAGAGTTAATCAATAAATTTTAAGAATATATCATTTATTTTTCAACACGTGTTTAATCATTTTTGCATGAACTACTAGTTTTTCAGAACGATTATAACATGTTGAAAGAGTAAGTATTTTATCATTATGATTAGGCTCTGTTTGGAAATTATATATGCTTCTATTTTTAATCATTGTAAGAAAGTCATCATATTCCTCATCATTGTTAAATTCAACTTTTATATAGTCATCTGTTGTTTTAATATGATATACACTAAATATTTGCCATAATGAATTTTCATTTTCTGTTGATATTTTAATTACATGATTTTCTTCATTCTCAAACCAATTTTGCTCCAAAAGGTTATTTAATGAATTAAACATAATTTTATCTTCTCTATTATGAGCATATATAATAGTATTTTTATCTAATTTATCAATATTGTTTCTATAGTCTAGAAATACCCAACCAGCATTACTATAATCTTTATTAAATGAATGTTTTAAATAAAAATTATTATCGATAGTCTGTACAAAAGGATAATCGATATTTGTTCCAGCTACCTGTATCCAGCCAACTGTATCTGAATTTATATTTTTCAAATCAGGAATATTAACATCAATTAAATTTATATTTATATTTTGTTCATTTTCATTATTATTCACAATCTCTATATTTTCTGAATTGTCAACTGAAACTTTTGCTATTTTGCTTATTTCTTCTGTTATTAACTTTGCATTTTTCGATTCTTTATACCAAATGAAAATCTTTATTCCTGAATATATAAAAATTACAAACCATACTAATAAAAATATAGTAATTATAATATTCTTTTTATTTAATTTAGTCATTTTTCCCTCGTTCAAAATAATATGAAATGAAAGCTGATTACTTAAATAATCAACTTTCATTTTCTTATTTAATCATTTTACTTTGATTTCTTTTTGTTTTTTCTATCAACACAAATATATGTAACTAAAACTGATATTTGTAGAAGAGAAGTAAAGAATAATCCAATATTAAGTCCTATATCATCACCTGTATATGGATTTTTAGTTTTAGGTGTCTTCTTTCTTTGTTTTTCTGTAGGTGGTTCATCTGGTTCATCCTTGCTATTTTCAAATAACACATATGCTTCACTATTTTCAACTAATAATCCATCATTTCCTGTTACATTAGTCAAATATCCTTCTTGGTTTGCTTCTAATTCTATTATTGAATATTTTGTACCTTCAGGTAAACCTAATATTGTGATTTTTTCTCCATGCTTTAATCTTATAAGTCCTGTATATGTTCCATCAGCATTTTTAACAAATTCAATTATACCAGATTTAGATCCTTCATATTTATATGATTTTTCTAATTCAATTCCATCCGGAGGAGTTAATCTTACTTCAAATGTCCATTCACGTTCTTTGTCTCCTGCATTACCTTTTACAACCTTTTCAACTGTTAATCCTACTTTTGCTATTCTTGTATTAATAAATACAACATCTTCTGTATCAACACTTAATTCTCCAGAAGTTTTTCCTTCCGTTGTAGTAATATAGTCATCTTGATTTGCTTCTAGTTCTATAACAGTATATTTTATTCCAGCAGGTAATCCTTGTAATGTAATTGTTTCATCATGGACTAAATCAATATTTCCTTTATAGCTTCCATCTTCTTGCTCTTTGAATTCAATTTCTCCATTCTTTTTATTTCCTACATAATGATAAGAATTTTCTATTGATTGTCCGTCAGATGAAGTTAGAATAATTTCAAATGACCAACTACGATTTTTATCTCCAGAACCTTTAACTAATTTTCTAATAGATAAATCTACTTTAGATATATATTTATTTACAAATTCTGAAACTATTTGATCTTTTGCAACATTTCCATAACTGTTTGTATAAGTTGTTAAATAACCTTCTGAATTAGCTTCTTCTTCAACTATTGCATATTGGCTATTTTCTGGTAAGTTCTTGATTATAATAGTCTCACCATGTTTTATACTTAATGTAGCAGTATAATAATTTCCAACCGCATCTTTAGTTAATGTAATTTGTTCTTGTTTTGTTTCTTCTACGCCATTATCATTAACAAATTTTCTTTCAATATTATATGTTAAGGTTTGTTCTTGAGCATTTAATATTGATAAAACAACATCAAAATTCCAACTTCTATCTTTATCACCATATTTTCCTTCAACTATTTTCTTAATAGCTAAATCATAATTTGAAAGTATTGTATTTGTATATTTAACTGAAGCATCACTATCAAATAATATTCCTGGAGTTTTTCCTTCAACCGCTGTACTATAGTTACCTTGGTTAGCTTCAACTTCTTCTACTTTGTATTTTGTTCCCTCTGGAATATCTTTAATTGTAATCTTATCATTATGTTTTAGTTTTAAAGTTCCAAGCCAAGATCCGTCTGATTGTTTTACAAATGCTATATTTCCGCTTCTAGTTCCAGTATAAGCAAGGCTTCCTTTAAAATTGTCATTGTTTTCTGGTATTAATGTAATATTAAATGTCCAATCCTTCTGTTTATCTCCAGTATAACCATCAACAATTTTATTAATAGTTAAATCAAATTTATCAAGCAATGTATTTGAGTATTGAACAAGCTCTGCAGAACTTTCATTTATTGTTCCTGTCTGCTTTCCAACTTGAGTTGTATAACCATTTTCATTTGCTTCTATTTCTTTTACAGTATATGAAGCTTCCATAGGAATGTTTGTAAATGTAATTCCTTGACCATGTTTTAATTTTATTTCAGCAGTATAAATGTCTCCCTGTTTCTTGAATTCGAGAATTCCATTAGCAGGTGCGTTTACATTTTCTACAGTGCTTCTACCTGTATAATTGTATGAAACAGTATCTTGAACTGTTCCTAAATTACTTAATTCTATTTGGAAAGTCCACTCTTTAGTTTTATTTCCTGCCATTCCAAGAACTTCTTTTGCAATTGTCAATGTTCCTAATTTTAATTTTGTATTAGTAAATTGAACTGATTTATTTTCTGTATCTAAAGTTCCTTGCGTATTACCACTAACACCTTTTATATATCCGTCAGTATTGGCATTTACTTCTTCAACTTTGTATTTAGTACCTTCAGGAAGTCCTTTTATTGTAGCATGTTGTCCATGTTTTAGTTTAACAGTAGCAGTATAAGTTCCATCATTATTATTCGTTAATTTAATTTCACTTATAGCACCTTCACATGCATAAGTTTCATTTAAGTTTACTCCCTCAGGAGAAATTAATAAAACATTAAATTCCCACTCTGCATTTGAATCTACTGGTCCTCCGTTTTCGTCAACAACATTTTTTTCGATAGTCAAGTCATATGCAGAATATTTTTTATTTGTAAATGTAACTTCTGTATTATCTTCAATTAATATACCTGTATCTCTTCCATCTATATCAGTTTTATAATCATTCTGATT
The DNA here is from genome assembly GCA_947625895.1 of uncultured Clostridia bacterium. Classification (GTDB taxonomy): domain Bacteria; phylum Bacillota; class Clostridia; order TANB77; family CAG-508; genus UMGS1994. Next base: position 7,615 of record CANQPZ010000039.1, read on the forward strand.
TGCTTCAACTTCTTCAACTTTGTATTCTGTCTTTTCAGGAATATTATTAATTGTTACATATTCTCCGCCTTTTAGATATATTTTTCCTTTATATATTCCATCAGCTTGTTTAGTGAACGTAATTGTTCCTGATTTACTTCCTGTATATTCATAGCTATCTGCTAATGTAACTCCTTTTTCAGGAATTAATGTTACAGTAAATTCCCAATCTTTACTTGTTTCTGCAGAATTTCCTTCAAGATTCTTTCTTATAGTTAAGTTTTTAAGCTCATATTTTCTATTTATAAATGTAACATTAGGGTTTTGATTTTCAGAGTCAATTAATCCTTCTTTATCTTTTGGTTCTGTTGTAACAAATCCATTTTTATTAGCATCAAGTTCTTCAACTAAGTAATTTGTATTTTCTGGAATTTGTTCTATAGTAACTATTTCTTCAGCTTTTAATTCAATAATTCCACTATAAGTACCATCACCATTAGCAGTTAAGTTTAATGTTCCTGTTTTAGAACCTGTATATGTATAACTTGTTCCAAAAATTAGGTTTTTACTTGGTGTGAAAGTAATCTTAAATTTGAATACATCATTACTTACATCATCAATATCTCCTATTACTGATTTTTTAACACTTAATGAATAATATTGAATCTTGGTATTAACAAAAGTCATATCCACATCACTATTTCCTAATAATGAGCCATTTGCATTGTCTGGTATTTCTGTTGCATATCCATCCTTTTTAGATTCTAATTCCTCTACTATATATTGTGTACCTTCAGGTAAATCTTTTATAGTAACATATTCATTGTGTTTTAATGTTACAGTTCCTGTATATGTTCCATCTTGGTTTGCAACTAATTCTAATTTTCCAGTCTTTGAGCCTTCATAATCATAACTATCTTTAAGTTTCTCATCATCAGATGGTGTTAAAGTTATTTTAAAAGTCCAATCTCTTTGAGTATCTCCACCTATTCCTTTAACTTCCTTCTTTATAGTCAAATCAATTTCTGCAAGGTTTTTATTTACACATGAAACTTGAACATTATTTAATACATTTCCCTCACTATCTACAGAAGCTGTTATATCTCCAACATTATTTTTCATTGTAGTTTTATAATCATTTTCATCTGCTTCTTTTTCAGTTATTTCATAGTGAGTATTAGGTTCAATTCCTTTAATTACAATATTTTGGTTGTGTTTTAATTTAAGTTCTCCACTATATGTACCATCTTCATTTTTATTTACTACGACTGTACCTAATACATTATTTAATGTCGTATCATTAATATCATAATATCTATAAGTATAAGAATTTCCAAGATCCACACCTAAAGGAGGTGTTAATGTTAGTTCGAATGTCCATTCTTTCTCGTTATCCCTATCATCTTGAGCAACTTGGTCTGATCCAAGAACAGTTTTGCTAATAGACAAATCACCTAACACAATATGTTTGTTTACATAGTGTATCTCATCTGTTGAAGCTGAATTTGAAATAGCATCTTTAATTGTAGTTGAATTATCATCTACTTCAATATTATTTCCTTCATAATCGTAAACGTGATCAAATCTGTATCCTAGATCGTATAATCTATCAGTTAGATTTTCTGATATTTCATAAGAAGTTCCGTTATCTAATCCTTCGATAAGTACTCCTTCATTATTTTTTAAAGTAAATTTACAATCACCATTACTATCAAAATTTAATTGTTTTCTTAAATAAGTAGTCTTAGTAGTATAATCTGATGATGCTTGTTCCTTTGTTTCCTTTGTAGCATCAACTGTATATAAAATTCTTTCTTCTGATGGATAACTATCAAATGATTTTGTAGCACTATCACTTTCAGCTTTTGGTACTAAATGCACTGTTCCATAATAGTTTATAGAACCAGTACTTGCATTTTCATCTACTCGTACAGTACCATCCACTTGATCAGGAGATTGTGAGTTATATAATCGGTATTCATTATTAGATGTAGCTCCAATCCAAATATAATTTCCATTTGAATCTTCCACTCTTGCAGTATTATCTTCTTTAGAAACTAAGAATCCTTCATTATCAGTTATTAAATTAATTGTATCTAATTGAACTAACCATTTCTGGAAATCAGATTGTCCTTCAACATATTTATCATTTCTTTTAATAGAAACAGCATCTACTGTTGTGTCCTTAAATCTAGGAATTTTCAAACTAAATTCAAAATCTTCATCTGTTAGTTTCTCATTTTGAGAAGTTTGAACTTCCTTAGTTACCTCAAGTAACATATTTTTTACACGAAGTGTACCATTATTTCCTAAATAACCATCTATAATAATATCTTTTCCTGAACTATTTTTACTAATTGTAGGTAGATATACATTTCCAGCTGTTTCTGTTACATTATTATTTTTTCTTACACAATTTTGAGCCATATCTCCTATACGGAATCCCCCAGGCTTCGTTGCAAGAACATAATCTCCTTCACTTGGTCTACCATCACTTAGTGGAACTGTTTTTCCTTCTTTTTCATCATACCAAACTAAATAATCATTATAGTTTCCTTCTCCTGCTAATCCAGGTCCAAATTCATTTCCTTCTCTTGTTACAAGAGCATGTTGAGGCTCTTTTTTACCAGATTTATAATAATCTATTTCTATATAATAATAATTATTTCGACTAAGATCCTTTGTATCAGTTATTTTTTCAAGACTTTCCTTAAATGAATCATATGTGGTATAATCTCCAATCTGTTCATATCCATCTTCTTTTATTTCATTATAAACTCCTGATTGATTTTTATATAAAATTAATGGTTTTTGATAAATATAATACCTATTTTCTTCATTTGGTGAAAAAGAAAAGTTAGGGTCACCCATAGTTAAGTCTGTTTGTTGACTAGTTACATAATTATCATATGTCCTGTTGCTAAAGTAATTTGAATAAAAGTTAACATATCCATTTTTATCCGTATTTTTCTGTATATATTCAGAACTCAATTTAGATAAATCTATAGAATTTCCATTTTTAATCTCATCTTGAACTCCAACAGTATAAAATAAACGTAATGGAGTTGCAGCTTTTGTACCTACATTAGTTTCATAACTATCAACCTGAATATTTTCATCTAAGGTTATTGTAGCAGTTTGAATAGGTAATGCCGCATCAGGAACATTTGCATATAAAGCCTGATCATAACCTAAATCCACTATGGCTCCATTTGATGTATCATAGTAATTTCCTATATTTTCAACCCATACACGAATATCACTCAAAAGGAATCTTACTTTATTTTCATCACTTACATTTTCATCATATGTATAGCATGGATTATAAATATATTTTGTGGTAGCATCTTCATTTGCAAAACGATATATTGTATAAACAGTATTTCTTTGTTTATCAGTAAGATTATTTTCATCTAGAGTAGGTACATATTGTCTAGTTGTACTTCCACTTAAATAGAATGTAGCATTATCCCAACTGCCACTATCTCCTAAGTATGCATGTGTTTCATTATCGTACCAGCCTTGTTGAAAACCTTCTATACTTGAACTGAAGTTATAATCATAAATACCAGTTTTAATTAAAGTATATTTTTCTCCGAATAATACCATTGCCATATCTATGTTTTCAGGATTTAATCCTACATTTAGACTTCCATCTTTTACTTCCATATATTCGCCTATAGGATCCATATATGTTATAGAGTCATCTACACCAGAATCATTTGTTCCACCAATTGGTGTAAAAGTTTCTCCTTTAATTTCTTCAAAAATTTGGCCAAATATATTTCCAATGTCTGCAGAGTTTGCATTAAAATATTTATCAACATAATATATATCTTCAAAACTATCTACATCATAATCATCTAGATATGTACCAGATGGATGATTGAATGTAAAATCAGCATATGATCCTCCATTTGAATCAGTAAATATGTAATTTTTTCCTGCTTCACGTGGAAAACGTAGTTGAGGGCTATCATCATTTATATAAGATTCAAGAGTTTTCTTAGTCTCTTCTATTTCTGCCTGTGCAAGTTGAGGAACTCCCGCTTTTCTTGTTTCATCAAAATACGTTTTTGGATCAAGAGTTCCAAGTAATTGTTCATTAGGATACTCTCCCAATCCACCAACATTGTATGCTATTGAATAATCTAACATTTCCGTATTTTGATAATTAGCCTCTATTTTCTTTTTCATACTACCAGCTAATAATAAATTAGAAACATTTCTTGGTGTTATAGCTTGTATTTCAAGATTTTTATTTTCTGCACTTGATCTGCCACTACTAGCAGTTCCATGACCAGTATTACTATTGCAATCAGCATACATTGGGTTTGCACCTGCAGCCGCATATTGAGCTCCACCATCTGTAGGAATTATTCCTGTATATGGTAACCACCAATCATATGATTTTGTATCTTTTTGTCTACTTGTTTTATTTGCACTAATAATATTAGTTGCACCATCAGTTAAACAAACTAAAACCGGTATACGAGGCAAAGTTTGCCCTTTAATCTTATCATAATATGTTGTGGTATCTTCAGTTGCTAATATATTCATTCCTTCATAAAGTGCTCCCTGAAGATAAGTCGCGTCAGCATACATGTAATCACTTGTTTTATTTTGTACTTCATTAACTGCAGAACGTATTCTTGAAAAATATGCTGTTGCTGTTGTTGCTGTACCCTTTGCTGAAGTTGAGGCAATTTGTATATATTCTTGAGATCTATTATTAGGTGTATAGTGTCCAAGTCCTAACACTACCTGTGCACCTCCACCATAAACTACAACAGCTACACGGTTATTTGAATTAGCTTCCATTAAATCATGTATTAAACTATTAGTTTCTTTTATTACTTGATGTAATGAATCTGTTTGATCTACAACAGCCCCAGCTGAATGAGTCATTGATGTAGAAATATCAAGTAACAATACAACATCTACCGGTTTAGTAGATTTTTGATTTAACACTTGACTAGAACCTATTGTTGAAAACACATGTAGGAAATCCGCATTATAGCTTACTGTACTACTAATTCCATCATTATCATTATTAAGAACTAGCTGATTACTATTTTGACCATAAGCAAAAACAGATTTATCAGACCAAACACGTCCCGCGTAACGTGTTCCATTGTTTTCAGTCAATAATAAATTTTTATAATTCTCCATTGTATTATCATCAGCAAAATGTTCATATTCTACTGTATTGGAAATTTTCTTTGGTGAATAAGCATATTCTTTATTTGTAAGAATATTAGAATTAAATATCATAGAAATTGTTGTAAATAAGAATAAAAATATTATAAAAATTATTAAAAATTTCTTTAATAAATAATTAATAAAATTCCCCTTCATAAATTTCCTCCAATTAATATTTGTTATATTTTTATGATGCTATATTATATAATAATATTTGTTTAAAATCAATATTTTTTCTCATCTATACTCCACCTATTATACTCTTTTCTCCCATATTTGATTTTACTTTTTTATAAATACATTTATTATTTC
>CANQPZ010000040.1 GCA_947625895.1 uncultured Clostridia bacterium
CCCAATTCAGTATAGAACTGAACTGGGATTTAAGTAAGTTGCTTTTTTATTGTCTACTTTTAATTGACAACTTCAATGCATAAATGTTGCTCTTTATTTTTTAGCATTATTCTAATGAAAAACGTTTAATCATGATAGATTGACTTTGAGCCTACTAATATATATAATTGCATTGTATTTAATATAAGTATTTGGAGCAATCTCATGGAAAAAATCGAAAAGTGGGAAAACAGATTAAAAGAAGTCATAGTAAGTCCAAAAGAAAATGATTTATTAGACTTAATTGTAACCGGAAAAATTGATAAAGAGAAAATAGAAAATATTACAAGAGACTTAAATTTTTCAGAAGTTCCTTATAATAATTTATTATTATTGTCTTGTATTGGATATAATTCAAATTGGAAATTCTTTCCGAAAGATGCTGTTTCAATGCTTAAAGGAATTCATAAATATTATCAAGTTTATAATGTAATGTATATACCATGGTTTGTTCAAGAACTAAATAAGATTAGAGAAGAAAATATAGATGTAATGGTATGTGATGAATCAGCAATGTGCTTATATTATGACATGAATTTCCCTAGAGATCTAAATTTCTTTTCAGTTATGGTTAGAAAAAAGGATTTATCAAAAGTATTAGATCTATTAGTTAAAGATGAGTCTGAAATTGATGAAAAAAACAAACTAACAAATTTAGTTATTAAATCTAGCTTATTTGAAGATGATATAAAAGATGATGAAAAAGCATGGAAAAGAGCAATAAAATATAACTTTCAAGGGATAGATATTTATATTCCTAAAGAGGAAGATATGTTTGCAAGTTATATTGAAAAATTGTCTCAAAATCTTTTACTAACAATTTCAGTTGAAAAAAGGTTAAGAGGCTTTTATGATTGCTTTTGCATATACAAAAATAGCAAAAATTTTGATAAAAAAATCGTATTAAATAGATTGAATAAATCAAAATATGTCAGTAGAGTACACATGGTATTAAGTATTTTTGCAAAACTATTTCCAAACACTTTTACAGATAAGGAAATTAATGAATCGTTTAAATCTGACAAGAAATATTATGAGACATTAAAAAACACCGTAATTTATGGAGAAAAATTGAACAAATATAAAACATTCTTAAATAGTCCATATCGTAAAATACTTCCTGTACATGCCTTTAGATCAATGAATCTATTTTTTAAGGAATGGAAATATATTAGGCCAGAACTAAAATTGAGAAATGAAAACGTGACAAAATGGAAATGGTTTTTAAAGTCAAAAGGATTTTATAACTCGAAAAAAATGAATAAAAAATAGAGCAAATTCTTGCAAAATATCAGAAAAATGAATTGCTTGTAAATTGAAAATAATTGTGATATTATTTTGCAAAATGGGACAATTTGTCATTCAAAAAAAATTCATTTATTTTGCGACTTGGAGGTGAGGCCATGAAAGAAGTTGTTGCTTTTGAGAAAAGCTACAAAGATAATCTGTTAAGTCCAAAAGAAAAAATATTGATGCAATTAATTTTTAGTAAAGAAAACACTAAAGAGAAGATAGAAGAAATAACAAAAGATTTAGATGTATATAATGAAAACATGAATTATTTATTAATGCTTTCATGTTATGGATATAATACAGATTGGCTTTATTTTCCAAAAGAAATAATACCTAGATTGAAAGAAATTCATAAGTTTTATCAAATTCGTAATTCGATGTCAATTCCTGTTTTAATAAGCAAACTAAAAGTATTGGAAAAGAATAATATACCAGTGATGCTAGTTAAAGGAATCGCAATGAAAATCTATTATGATAAAAAAACACCAAGAATGATGGGAGATTTTGATCTTGTAGTTCCTGAAGAAAAATATGATGATGCAATTAAATTACTAAAAGGTAAAGATGATGAATGTTTAATTGGTGCAGCATATGCTACTACGATTATCTCAAATAAGGTACAGTTTGATATACATAGATGGGTGTTTAAGTCATATGGAGAGAAAAATAGTGATGTATGGGAAAAAGCAAATCGTTTGAATTATCAGGGAGTGAATATCATGATATTATCTCCTGAGGATATGCTTATACACTTACTAGATACTAGATGTAGAGACATATTTTTTGAGGAAAATCTTCAAAGAAGAATGAAGTGGTTATACGATTCTTATGTAGTCTTTAAATCTGTTGAAAATTTTGATTTGAGTCATTTAGCTAAAAGAGCGAAGGAATTAAATGCATTTTATCATGTGACAATGATGATAAATTTATTTTCAACTTGTTTTGAAAATGTAATTCCTAAAGATGTACTTGAAAAAGAATTTCCACAAAATAAAAAATATTATAAATGGTTAAATAGATATTATAAATATAGCAAAATACTGAAAAAATATAAAGCTATAGGATATGACGAAAACAGCCCTATGACACCAATTCACATATTTGGGGCGGTGAGAAAAGATTTTGCTGAATATAGATGTTTTAAATTAGAAGTTACAGGTGATAATTTTAAACCTACATTTTGGAGATACTTCAAAATGGTTAAAAAAATTGATAATTTTTATGGACTACTCAAAAGATACTTTCATCGTATAAGTTTAAGTAGTGAAATAAAAAATATATAAAATAATAATAAAGGAGATTTTTATATGTATAAGTTAAATGAAGAAAAAATGTTTTTTGATGTTGCTGATGGACAAGCAATTGTAATTAATTTTGTAACAGGAATGTACTATGGAACTACTGCTTTAGGTTCAGTAATTCTTGAAAGAATCCTTAAAGGTAATGATGTAAGCAAAATAGCTGGTGCTGTTAAAAAACTTGATGGATGTCCAGCAGATATTGAAAGCAAAATTAATGAGTTTGTTGAAAAATTAAAAGAAAAAGAAATAATCGTTGACGGTGAAACAACAGATGGAGGAGATGAAGAAATTTCAAAAGAAGTTTCAGCAGAAGGATTTGAATTAAACCTTGATGAATTTGCTGAAGTTCAAGACTTAATTCTTGCTGATCCTGTACATGATGTTGACGTAGAAGAAGGATGGCCAATTCTAAAAGAAAACGATGAAGATGAAAACAAATAGAATTTAAATTTCTGATTGCGACATTAAATACTATGAAATGTCGCAATCAGAAAATGCGTATTGTAATAAAAATAGGAAAAGAAAGAAGAAAGCATATGTTAAATATAGGAAAAACTTATTTTGTTAGAAAAAATAATAATACTCGTTTATGTGCAGATATTACGATGGATAATCGTATGATAACATTGTGGTATTCTGTAAAAACTGAGCAAGAAAAATATTTAGCTCTTGGAAAAGCAGATGCTTTTGTCTTAGCTATTTTACCTTTGGCAATGCGCGAAAAACACAATATAGTTTGTGAAGATGTAATATCAGAGAGATTATATTATCAATTAACTTCAAATTACATACCAACATTTGCTTATGCTGGTACTTTTTATAATGAAATAGAAATTAAGGCTGATGTGACAAATGAAAAATATCCAAATGAAAATGCAGTAGGAACAGGATTTTCAGCAGGAGTAGATTCTTTATATACAATCATGAAGTATAATGGTAAAACTGAATATCCATTAACACATATAGCTGTATTTAATTCTGGATTTTTTGAAGGAAATGATTATGATAAAGGCTTTCAAAACGCTTGTGAAATGGCAACAAAATTTGCTAATGAACAAAAATTAAAAACAGTATTTTTAAATACTAATTTTAATGAAGTTTTGCCAGAAAGATTTTTAGACGTATATTCTTTCAGAAATGTTTCTTGTGCATTAGCTTTACAAGGTTTATTTTCTAAATTTTTACTTTCTTCAGGTTCTGATGCAGGAAACTTCAAAATTGATTTTCATAATAGTGCTGACTTTGATTTACTAACAGTTGCTCATGTCAATACTGAGTCTCTTGCTTTTTATTCTTCAGGTTCAGAAGTTACAAGAATTCAAAAAATAGAAGCACTTACAAATTACAAACCTTCATATAAATGGCTACATCCTTGTTTTCATACTAGTGTTGGTCAAATGAATTGCGGACATTGCAAAAAAGATTGCAGAGATCAAGCTGTTTTATTTGCTTTGGGAAAATTGGATCTGTATAAAAATGTATATGATATTGAAGATTTTAAGAAACATTTTGCAGAGAGACTAGCTGTTCTTAAGGTTCATTGTGATGTGCATTTTTATGCTGATGCATGGAAACTTTTAGAGGAAAAAAATGTGAAAATTCCTGAAAAAACATACACATATGAAAAGCAATTTAAAATTGCGATGAAAAACCTAAAGAAAAAAAATATTACTGATTAGTATTGGGAGAAAATGCCTATGGGCGAGAATAATAAGCTTGATGTTTTTTTTGAAAGATTAGAAAAAAGAATTAGTAAGAAAAACGGTGATAGCTGGAATTATTTTTATATAAATGTATCGGGAAAAATAATTAAACTTTGTTTTGATAGTAAAGATAAACTAAAAAAAGCAAAAACAACACTAAAGTGTAGGATTGTAAATTTTGATGGGGAACCAGATTCAATTTTTAGATGCTGGGATGATAATGTTGCAGATTTCATTGAAGAAAAAAATATGGACAAAAACCGTTATTTTAAAGGGAAAAATGCCTGTATTTCTTTCTCACAAAATATAGGAATAGTTGCAACGAATTTCAAAACTAAGAATAGTTACTATATAACAGAAGATAAATTTAAACAAAAATTTACTTTTTTCCCATATTTACTTACTAAGATGTTTGCACAATGGGCTCTAACAGAAGAACTATTTTATATGCATGGTGCAGCCTTAAGTATAGATGGAAAAGGTGTTTTGTTAGTTGGTGATGGAAGAACAGGAAAGTCAACATTGTCTGTTTCTTGTATGTTAGATGGAGTAGATTTTATTGCAGATGATTTCTTTTTCATAAATAAAATAGGAAATCTTAAAGCCATGCCTCTTTATTCATCTATTATTCTGAATAAAGATACAATAAAAACATTGAAATGTAAGAATAAAATAATTTATAAAGATAAGAATGGTAGAGCTATTCTTGATAACTCAGATTATAAATATCCAAAAGAGACAAATGTTGATATGATTTTTGTTACTTCATTAACAGATGAAGCTGAACCCCAAATTATTAAACCTAAAACAAATTATCAACTTATAAGATTTATAGTATACATAGAAAATCTCTTAGGTTTTTTTGGAGATACAGATTTACTAAAAAATTTAATTAGTAGATTTTTTGGTGTATCATTATATGAATTAAAACTTTGCAAAGATATAGAAAAAAATAAAAAAATGATATGTAATTTTATTAAGGAGATAGATAGTAATGAGTGTCTCTGTGCTAATTCCAACATATAATTGTTCAAAATATATTGATGAAGCTATAAAAAGTGTTTTAAATCAGACTTTTCAAGATTTTGAAATTATTGTAGTAGATGATGGATCAACAGATAATACAAAAGATATAGTAAAAAAATATGATAGAGTAAAATATATTTATCAGGAACATAAAGGCATACCAGCTACAAGAAATAGATTGTTAGATGAAGCCAAAGGGGACTTTATAGCTTTTCTAGATAGTGACGATTTCTATACGCAAGACAAATTAGAAAAACAATTAAATTACTTAAACGATCATCCTGAAGCACTTTTTGTTAAAGCAAAAAGATTTAATTTTTCAGATATAGATGAAAAAGATATGAATGAAATACAAAAAAAACTAGTTAAGATTGCTGGAAAAACAGGGATAGCAGCTGCTTTATTCAGAAAAGAGTTTTTTGATAAATGTGGAAAGTTCAATGAAAAATGTAAAAATGGAGAATGGGATGAATTGTTTTCTAGAATTAAAAATATGGGTATAGAAACAACTCATCACTTGGAAGATATAGTTTATTATAGAAGAATTCACGATAAAAATATTTCTGTTAGATCTGCTTTAACACAAAAAGAAAAATATGCATTAATTGCAGAAGGCATTAGACAATTTAGAAAATTAGATAAATTAAAAGGAAGAGAAGAGCACAACTAAGGAGATTTTTATGGATAAAAAAAAGATAGAATTAGCCACATTTTTTGATAGATTAGATTCGAAAATAAATGGAATATTTGAAGAAAAAAAGAAAGTTATAAAAGTCAAAATATGTAACAAACTTATTGAAATATGGACAAATTCAGAAATAATAGAACAAAAATGTATAACACAGTTAAAAGGAAATTTAACAGATTCAAGAGAAAAGCCGGATGCTATATTTAAATCATGGATAGATGATTGTTCAAATTATTTTGGTGAAGAAATGGCTAATTCTAGAGGATATAGAAGAGAAGATGATGGCTGTATTGCTATTGTTCCAAGTATTGCATTTTTTTGTGGAAATTTTATAAATAATAATTATTATTTTTGCTGTCAAAAAGGAAAAGAAGAGAGTATAGTGTTTGCAACACATATCCTTCAAATTATGTTTGCTCAATGGGCTGTTGGAAATGATCTAATTTTATTACATAGTGCTGCAGTAGGAATAGATGGCAAAGGAGTATTAATAGGCGGAAGTGGAGGAATGGGAAAATCAACTTTAGCAGTTTCTTGTTTAAAAAATAAATTAGATTTTGTTAGTGATGATTATGCTATGATAACTAAAAAGGGTAAAATGATGGCAATGCCTGTATATACAACAGTAGGATTAAATGAAGATTCATATGAAAAATTACTAAAGGGTGAAAACGTTATTCATGTAAATGAAAATAATGGGAAAAAGTTAGTTGATATTTCAAATTATGAAATTACTGATGCACTTGAGATTAAAGCTGTTATTTTACCAGCAAAAACTGATTTAGATGAAGCGGAAATTGTTCCTATTAATTCAGGTGCGATTTTAACGAAAATGATAATTACAACATTAAACCAATTAGCTTTTTTGCATGAGCAAGAAATGGTTAAAGAAATTGCTTTAAGACTAAATAAACTTCCAGCATACGAATTAAGACTTACTTCTAATTATGATAAAAACGCAAAATTTTTAAAAGAATTTATAAAAAATACTTTATAAAAAGAGGAGAATAGATGTCAAGAGCGTGTATAAAAATTGGCAAACCTTATATACAACAAGAAGATATAGAAACAAAGCTTTGTGCAGATATTGATATAAATGGAAAAAAAGATACTGAATTTTTTTCAGTTAAAAATAAGTATGCAAAGTATTTAGTTGATGATAGAGCAGATTCATTCTTGGTTTCATTGTTTATGTATGCCATGAAAAATGACATAGACATTATATCTGAAGCTCCAATTACAAAAAGACTATTATGGCAAATGAAAAATATTTTAGTACCAATGTTATCAAATAATATAGATGATTTCAAAAATATAAACATCATAGCAGATCCAACAGAAAAAATATTGGAATGTGAAGGAGCTGTTGTAACAGGATGGACAGGTGGAGTTGATAGTACATATACTTTAATGAAGACTCTAAAATCTAAAATTTTCAATTTAACTCATTTGTTTATTGCTAATAATGGTGCATTAGAGGATTCGGATAATAGAAAACTACTAGAACAATTAATAGAAAAAGCTGAAAATACTGTTGCAAAAGAATTTGGATTAGAGGTTGTAGGAATAAATGCCAATATCCAAGATATCATTGATGAAGATTTTTTAGCAAGAGATGCAGTAAGGCATCCATCATGCATATTAGCTTTGCAAAAATTGTTTAAAGTTTGTTTAGAATCATCTTCATACGAGTTTTCAAGGTTAAGTTTTCTTGAATATAATGTTTCTTATTATGAATTACCTGTTCTAAACTTACTTGAAACTGATACAACAACATTTTATTCTGCATATGGGGCAGCTTCAAGGATTCAAAAAATAATTGAATTATCAGATTTTGAATTCGCTCAAAAATATTTATATCCATGTATTCATCCAGGAAAAAAGAATTGTGGTAGATGTGGAAAATGTGTTAGAACTGAGGTCGCGCTTTATGCATTAGGAAAATTAGATAAGTTTGATGAAGCCTTTGATTTAGACTTATTCCATAAAAATAAAGAGTGGTATATAGCGGAAGTATTAGCACATAAAGAAAGTCAACATTATGGCGAGGTTTTGAAAATGCTTGAGATAAATAATAAAGATATTCCTGAGGCTTCATATAGAATGGCTAAGACAATAAGAGCTGCAAAGAAAGTTGCAGAAGGAAAAAGACAAGAAATACTAAACAGAAAAAATAAGCTTTCGGTAATTATACCTGCATATAATGCCGGTAAATATCTAAAACAAGCAATTGACTCAGTTAAGAAACAAAAATGGAATGGAACTACTGAAATAATAGTAATAGATGATGGCTCTGATGATAATACTTTGAAAATAGCAAACGAAAATGCTGACATTGTTTTATCTCAGAATAGAAATGGGGCTGCTAGTGCAAGAAATAAAGGAATAAAAAAGGCAACAGGGAATTTTATTTTATTTTTAGATGCTGATGATGTTCTTACAGAAAATGCTTTAGAAAAGTTATATGAACCATTTGAAAAAGATAAGGAATTAATGATTTCTTTTTCAAAGGCTGAAGACTTTATTACACCAGAAATTCCTGAAGAAGAAAAGAAAAAATTAAAGATAAGAAAAGAACCTTATGGTGGAGTTTTGCCTGGATGTAGTTTAATTCGAAAAAAAGTCTTTGATGATATTGGACTTTTTGAGGAAAACTTCAAGAGTGGAGAAACAGTCTCTTGGCAAATAAAATTAAGAGAAGAAAAAATAAAATCAAAGAATATAGATTACATTACCTTAAAAAGAAGGCTTCATATGCATAATACAGGACGAGTCAATCATAAAGAAGAAATCAAAAACTATGCAGAAATTCTTAGAAGGAGAATGAAAAAAAATTAATTATAGAATAATTATAGAGACTCCAATATATAAAGTAATGCCATATTTTAAAGATTAAGATTGTGTGATTAAAAAATATAAGTGCAAGGAGAAATTTTAAAAAATGAAGATTGGAATATTAACATTAAGCGAATCTGATAATTATGGAGCAGTACTTCAAAGTTATGCATTGCAAACAGCTCTTACAAAATTAGGGGCTGAAAGCAATCTTTTGAGATTCGAAAAAAAGGAAGAAGCAAAGAGTGAACCTGTTTCTAAAATTGCTGCATTTGCAAATATGATACAGGTACAATCAAAGAAAAGAGCAGAACTTTTTAATAATTTTAGAAAAGATTATTTAAATAGTTATAATGTAAATGCTGATGAAAAAATGGAAAAGCTAAATGAAATTTATGATTTATTTATAGTTGGTAGTGACCAAGTATGGAATCCTGAAATTCCAGAAGTTGATACAAAATATTTTTTACCATTTGCAGATCCTAAAAAACGCTTTTCATATGCTGCAAGCTTTGGAACACCTACTTTTCCAGAAAAGATGAAAGAATGGTGTGGTAAAGAAATTTCAAAATTCCAGGAGATATCAGTTAGAGAAGAAAGTGGAAAAAATATTGTAAAAGAAATTGCAAATAGAAGCTGTGAAGTAAGTGTAGATCCAGTGTTATTATTAGATGCAGACGAATGGAATAAATTATTATATGAATCTGAAGAAACGGAACCATATGTATTTTTATTTATGCTTAAATATGATGAAACATTAGTAAAAAAAGCAGAAGAGTATGCAAGTAAAAATGGATTAAAAGTTCGTGCTGTGACAGCAACATTTGTTCCTAAATTTGGTTTGCCAGCATGGAGTAATGTTGATGTTAGAAGATGGCTTACATTAATAAAAAATGCTGAAGCTGTATTTTGTAACTCTTTTCATTGTTTAGCTTTTTCAACGATCTTCGAAAAAGAAGTATCTATTGAATTATTAAAAGATGATTTAAAAACTAGAAATGGACGTTTAGAAGAGTTTTTAAAAAATATACATTTAACAAATTGTATTGATAAACCAATGTCTGTTTCAAAAGATGAATTTGAAAAATATATGAAAGATAAAAAGGAAAATTCACTTGAATATTTAAGGAGAATAGTAAAATATGGAGAAAGTTTATGATACTAAAAAACATTGCAATGGATGTGGAGTTTGTGCAAAAATATGTCCAGTAAATGCTATAAAAATGTTAGAAGATAGTGAAGGATTCAAATATCCTCAAATAGATCCAGAGCTTTGTACAGATTGTGGTCTATGCCAAACCAAATGCTCAGCAAAATCAGAATTAAAAAAAGTAGAAGGCAACTTCTATGCTGTAAGATGCAATGATGAAGAACTATTAAGGAAAAGTACATCAGGAGGAGCTTTTTCATTGATTGCTGAAGAAGTAATTAATGAAGGCGGAATTGTTTGTGGAGCGGTTTTTGATGAAAATTTTAAAGTAAAACATATTCTCTCTGAAGATATTTCCAAAATGCGAAAATCAAAATATGTACAAAGCGATCTAGATGATTGTTTTGATAAAATTAAAGTTGAACTAGAAAGTGGGCGTAAAGTTTTATTTAGCGGAACACCATGTCAATGTCATTCTTTAAAAGTATTTATAGGGGAAAATGATAATCTTATAATAGTTTCTATAATTTGTAGAGGAGTTCATTCTCCACTTTTATGGGAAGAATATAAAAAATATATTAAAGGTAATGATGAACTTAAAGCTTATGATTTTAGAGATAAACGTAGAAGAAATGATGCACATACTATTGCTTATACAGTAGGTGATAAGGAAACAGCAGTTACTATGAGTGAGGACTCTTTTAGTAAAATATACAATAAATGTTTATCTTATAGACCTAGTTGCTATGACTGCAAATATTGTTCAGCAGATAATGATTTCGATTTTACAATAGGGGATTTCTGGGGAATCGAAAAATTTATGCCAGATTTATATGATGGTAAGGGAACTTCTTTAGTTATTACACATAGTGAAAATGCAGAAAAAATTATTCAACACGTAAAGGAAAAAGCAACAGTAATTGAATGTACAAAAGAACAAGCTGAACAAACAGCACTCAAAGAATGTGCAAAAGAAAGTATATTAAGGAAACTTTTATTTAAAGATTTAGGAGAAAGCCAAGATGGTAATAAAATTCCTTTAATATTAAAAAAATATGGTCAGTAGTAATGGAGAAAATATGTCAAAAAAAGTAATTGATGTAGGAAAAATTTATTTTATAAAAGATAATAATAACACAAAAATGTGCTCAGACATAAAGATTGATAATAGACATAATACTTTATGGTTCTCACTTAAAAATGAAGATGCAAAATATTTTTGTGAAAGAGCAGATGCTTTTGTTATGGCAATTTTACCAATAGCTATGACAAGAGGCTATGATGTTATTTGTCATGACTTAATGTCTAAAAAATTACACTATCAATTAAATCATTATCTAATACCAATACTTAATGATGAAACTGAAATATATAATAAAATGTCAATTTATGCAGATCTTACTGATAAAGTTGAGACAGAAAATGCTGTTATGACATCTTTTACTGGTGGGGTAGATTCACTATATACTATTATGAAGCATGGCAAAGAAAGTGACTTCCCAATAAAATACTTATGCTTGTTCAATTTGAAATCTTATTATATGTATATAGAAAAAAGAGATGAGAAGGAAAATTTTTATAAGCAATGTGAAAGAGTTGAAGAATTTGCAAGACAATATAATTATGAAAAAATATATTTAGATACTAATTTAGATGAATGTTTATCTGAATATTTTTCAACTGTTGTTACATTTAGAAATATTGCATGTGTACTTTCAATTCAAAAACTTGTAGGAACTTATTTATTGTCTTCAAGTAGAAAAGCAACTCAATTTGAAATTGACCCTTATATAAGTGAAGCATTTGATTTGTTAATAGTTCCATTAGCTTCAACTGAATCTTTAACTTTTTATTTGTCAGGAGCTGAAAAAACAAGAATAGAAAAGATAAAAGAATTAACAGAATATGACATATCTTACAAATGGTTACATCCTTGTGCAAGACGAGGATTAGATGAAAAAAATTGTGGACATTGTTCGAAATGTTTAAGAGATTTAGCAACATTATGGTATTTTGGAGAACTAGATAAATATAAAGAAGTATTTGATATAGATAAATATAAGAAAAATCTTAATCAAAATTTAGCGTATGCAATAGTAAATACTAAAGGTATATTGGATAAAGATGTTTCGGATTTATTGTTATCATCAAAATCTTTACCAGATGAAGCTAAAAAATATTCTAAGTATTTTAAAACAGCAATAAAAAATTTAGAAGAATATAAAAATGATAAAAAGGATGATAAGGAGTAAAATATGAAAAAAATTGAAACTACATTACTTTTA
This sequence comes from uncultured Clostridia bacterium, assembly GCA_947625895.1. Lineage (GTDB taxonomy): Bacteria > Bacillota > Clostridia > TANB77 > CAG-508 > UMGS1994. The sequence continues at coordinate 12,321 of CANQPZ010000040.1, forward strand.
TTAAGAAAAGATGATCAAATTTTATTAGCAGAGAAAAAAAGAGGATTTGGACAAGGAAAATTTAATGGAATAGGTGGGAAAGTTGAGGCTGGTGAAAATCCTGATGAAACAATGCTAAGAGAAACAAAAGAAGAAATAAATATAGTTCCAATAGAATATGAAAAAGTTGGAGTTTTTGATTTTATAGAATTTGTCAAAGGCGAAAAAGAAAATGTAGTTATGCATGTTTATACTTCAACAAAATGGAATGGTGAACCTCAAGAAAGTGAAGAAATGAGACCTGAGTGGTTTGATATTAAAGAAGTTCCTTTTGATAGAATGTTTGCAGATGATAAATATTGGATGCCACTATTATTAGAAAATAAAAAATTTGATGCTTTCTTTGAGTTTGATGAGGAATGGAATTTATTATCAAAGAAAATTGAAGAACACTAAAAAATAAAAGCTACTATTTTAAAGTAGCTTTTATTATGTTTTCAACTTTATATGCTATTTTTCCATAATGAGAATCTTTATATAAATCTTCCA
>CANQPZ010000041.1 GCA_947625895.1 uncultured Clostridia bacterium
ACTTGCATCTTTTACATAAGCAACTTGTGATAATTTATTTGTTCTATCATCTGTTGATGAATCTTGCCAATAGTTATCAATATAACCAGCCTCTGATTTTGATTTATCTATAGTTAAATCATTATCAACATAGTCTATTAACTGATCAACTGTTGTCTTAACAATTACATCATCATAGTTAGTTCCATATTTTGATTGTGCATTACCTGATTCAGTTTCTCCAGTGTAACAATTATTTGTATAGTAGTTTAATCCTAAGTATGTTCCATAAACAATATGTTCACCTGTAGCAAATTGTTCTTGTTCTTCATATCTAGCAACAAGCTTATATAAATCTTCCATATTCTTATAGTACGCTAATTGACTTCCTACATAGTCTGTTTCAGAATTATTTTCAACAGTAATTCTATAAGTTATTTGTACTGTTAATCCTTTTAAGAAGCTTGCCTCAATTGCTACATATTTGAAGCCTTGACTATCATCATTTAAGTTTTCTTTCTTAATTTCAGTTATCTTATTAATATTAGCACTTACTTTTCCACTTGCATCATCTATGTCGCCATTTTCATCAAAATTAATTGAAAGTACTGGCTCTGATCCATCATTCTTAGATAATGTCAAAGTATTAATTTCTTTTCTAATATTAATTCTTGTTTCTGGTCTTCTTACCAAACCAAAGTCTACGTTAACTATATTGTATGAATGTGATGTTCCTTCACCCTCAAGTCCACCAACACTGTTATTTTGTTGATCACCTTGAGTAGTTTCAACTGTCTTATATGCTATTGTGTCTTGTTTTTCTACTTCAACATTCAATTTTGCTGTATTAGCTACCATTGCTGTATGTTCAATTAGTTCATCTTTATTTCCTTCTAGTATATTCTTATATTCATCTGTTAAATTCTTATCATTGTCATCAACATAAGCAGCTAGAACTTCAGCATTTTTATTTGTAATTGTTCTTGAATAAGTATTTGCTTTCATTCTTCTAGGTTCATAATCTCTAGCGTCAGATACTCTCGCAGCTTCAAGGTCTTTTGCATTTTGATTACTACTTAAATCATGCCATTCATTATTAAGTGTTGCATTTCCTGGTACATTGTATTCTTCAACACCTGTAACAGTTGAACCATCTGAAGCAAGCTGAGCATTTGTCATTCCTGTTTGATATGGTGTATTCTTATAATCTTGACCATTATATTTTAATGTTTCTTCTGAATTACCATACTCAAATCTGACTACATATAATCCAGCAACAAAGTTTTTAAACTCATACTTACCTTGATCATTTGTTTTTACTCTTGCCGTAAATTCAGCATCTCCAACACTATTAATATCAGGCCATACATATTCAAATTCATAATCTAACTGATCTAATGTTGCACTAGGAAGGTCATTTGGATTTATTTTAATTTTTTCAACTAAAGTAACATCAACATTTGGAATTACTGTTTCTCCATCTGTATAAGTTCCATCTCCATATGGTAAGTCATTTCCAGCTCCATCTTTAGATCTAGAATCCTCCCAAACGACACCGTCAATTGTTCTTGGATCTCCCGTCTTAAGTCCAACTTTTAATACCGGTGCTGATTCCGTATCGTCTTCAAAGTATCTTATATCAACATTATCTCTATTTGTATCTGCTAAATTAATGTTATCAGGTGCAGAGTTTCTATCAACTCTACCAGAAATTTGTCCTACTGAATATCTTGTTGTCTTATGTCTTGCGACAGACTCTTCTGTATATGTTGTTGAGAATCTTGTTAATTCAGCAATATTACATTTTTTACCTAGTAGACTTTCTCTTTCATTTTGTTCTGCGTAATTTTCGCTACCTGCATTTACAAATCCTTCTCTATCGACTTCATATGTAACGAATACTTCCATTGCTTCACCAGGTGTAAGTGTTAGTTTTTCATCAAAACCATCTTGGTTTTGATTTAAAGCTTTTAAGTCATCTGATGTTGCACATTTGAATTCTTTATTTTCTGTTGTTAGAACTTCACCATTACCATCTTTGTAATCAAATTTTAATTCACCAGTAACAAGTTGACCAGAAGAATCTTTAGCTATTTGTGAAGCATTCAAATCCTCTTCCTTATTAAATCTATAAAGCTCTGTTTTATCAGCTTCTGGTGTGTCTTCATCAGATGGTTTTAACTTTCTATAGTAAGGTGTTTCTGCAAGAATTCTCTCGCTGCTAGTAGCATTACCTTCATTATCTAGAATATCGTCCCTAACAGGTTCATCATTTACTAAAGTAAATGTTTTATCATAATAATCTGTAAATTCATTTAAAGATACATTAGTATGTTCTGATCCATTATATAATCTAATTTTATAAGTAACAAATAATCTTAATTCTGTATCTTCCTTATATGCTCTAAGAACATCTCTTGTATAATTATCAATAGTAGCAGAATCATAAACGCTTGATCTATAGTAATAGTCAGAATTATATAAATCAACTTTATAAGTTTGTTGTCTATATCTTAGATCTAATTGTTGTCTTAATGAATCTTCAGTAAGTGGTGCTAAACTATTAAATTTATATGTAGTTTCTTGTTTGTTTACAACAACCTTTCCAGTATATAAGTCTTTTTGTACACTTATATCTGTTTCATATCTTTGTAATAAACCTAAGTTTATTTGATTGCAATATTCATCAATTGGTTTATAGTCGACTCCTTGGAATTTAACATTATTATAATTTTGTTTTAGTAAATGATAATCAGTTTCATATGGTAACAATAATCCAGCTTCTGATGTTCTTGATGCAAATTTGTATTGATCTAATACATATCCTTCACTGTCATTTGTTATAAGGTTTGATTGAAGTTTTGCATTTGGATCATCAGTTTGCTCAACTGTTTCAACATTTCCATCATTACCTCTTACAACAAAGTCTGAATTATAGTTAAGTGTTGTTTCTTTTGCAGCAGGATCTCTATATTCATCTGTATCATAGATTCCACTGTTTTCTCCACCAGTTGCTTTTCCTTGAGTTTCTCCGTTTTCTTTGCTTACTGGTGTATCACCATACACTTCTGTAAAGTAACTATCAAATGCTTTTCTTTCTTCTGCATTTTCAACTATAAATGAATCTTTTGCATAAGTTGTATAATCTTTTTCATCGCCACTAGTTTCCTCAGGAGTTTTCTTAAATTCATCTAACTTCTCATTTACTGTATCTTTTCCTGTAGATTTTAAGTATTCTGTAGCCTCATAAGTTTGACCATCATAAACGAATTCAACATCGTATGAAGCAACATATTTACTTGTATCTAATCCTTCTACAGCTGGAACTTGAATTTCTGGAATTGAATATTTACCTTCATCATCTATAAATAATTTATTTTCTATGAAGTCTATTGGTGCTCCATCTTCTTTCCAACCGATAGCTTTTTCTCTATCTGTTTCTGTTAAGTTATTTCCATTTTTCTCATAAATAACTTTCCATACTATAATTTCAACACTGTTTTTAGGTGCTGGAGTATCTATTCCATCGTAAACTCCTAATGTTCCTGTATTTTGATCTTTTGCTTCATCATGATCAATCCAAACCATTCCTGATAAAGATGTTCTTAAGTCTATTGGAGCTTTTAACATTTCTAGTTCAACTGGTTGTGAATTTCTTTCTGCTAAACCATAATCAGCTGTAACATCTACGACTTTATGTTCTCCAACAGCATTAGCTTGTGCTTGAGCTTTTTGATGTGAAGCAGATGTAGCTCTTAAATAAAATCTATATTTATATTGTTGTGATGAATCGCTTCCAGCTTGTCCTGTAGTATCTCCACTAGCATCTTCTTCACCAGAGCCACCACCTCCGGTTCCATCGGTTCCAGTTCCAGTTCCATCAGTTCCGGTTCCAGTTCCATCGGTTCCGGTTCCAGTTCCATCAGTTCCAGTTCCATCGGTTCCGGTTCCAGTTCCATCAGTTCCAGTTCCATCGGTTCCAGTTCCTGGTGTACTTGATGGAGTTGGATCAACTGTATTGTCAGTAATTATCTCGTCTCTATTAACCGCATCACCATCACCTTCTGTTTCAGCAATTCCTACATTTAAATTTAATGTTCTTCCAGAACCATCTGTAAGTGTTACAGGAACCTCATCCGGTAAATTACTATAAAAAGCTCTATTTCTACTTAATGTAAATGTAAAAGTTCCTGAAATCCTATCAGCATTAGTTCTTAAAACTCTTTGTGGATGTCCATCAATTTGAACATATTCTTGATGTGCGTCCGCATTTCCAGTTGCATTGTAATATGTTACAGTTTCGCCAGCTTCAGCATATAACATTGTTGCGCCATCTTCAAAGCAAAATTCTGGTACAACTACTTCAAAAAGTTTTACTTCTACTGATGCAGTACCAGTTCCATCACCAGTCGCACATCCAATTTTACATGTTCCTGGTTTTATTACTTGGAATCTTCCTGTACTGCTTTCAAAAACTGATAATGCATCTCCATCCTCTATCCACCAAGCAACTACGGCATCTTGAGGTGTTTCTGAATGTAACATACCAGCGTCAAAATCTATCAATTGTAGTGCTGAGTCAAATAAACCTTTTACATATATCTTATTACCTGTAATTTTTATTTTTGAGTTAGCAGCTCCAACTTTTACATAACTGTTTAATAGCTTATTTTCATAGAAAAGATTTGGTGTCTTTGATATTGTACCTGTTTTATCAAGAATAAGTGGATCATCAAAATCTAATGTATATGAAATCGAAATTGGGCAACTTTGGTTTACACGAGCTTTTGTATAATCCCTTTTGTATTTTATTTCAAAAGTCGTACCATTATAAGTTGCTGATTCAGAACCATCTGCAGTAAGCGCAGTTATCTCTAACGTATAACCTCCACTGCCATATATCCATTCCTTAGCAATACTTCCTGTTATTGTTATATACTCATCACCCATATCCATTTCTGAATCTGCATCTACCGGAAAGCTATAACCTAATCCACTCCAATCAGGATCATTTAATTCATTTGATCTATCTTCAGTAAAACTAATCATTTTTCCTACCGCAGCAGATCCTCCTCCAGAGCCTCCATCATTAGCAGGAACAGCTGCCCTTGAAGATGCTATTGTTATATGGTTATCTATTATTCTAGCCTCTGTATTTGGAGAAGGAATGACTTGTGAGTCTTCTTCATCAAAATCTGGAGCCCAATGTATATTCAAATAAGTTCCTTCATAATATTCATATTGTCCACTTGCAGTTTTATATTGAAAATCAAACTTAAAGTTATCAATTGCAACTAAATCATCTAGATATGCAATTTCAAGATAAAATTCTTCACCTGATGATGGATAAGGATAATCTTCATCTGTATCTAATGCATTTCTTTTCTTATCATGTCCATAATTTGTACTAGGGTCATCTTCATTTGAATATACGAACCAATAATTCTCATTTAGTTTTAATAAATTATTTCCTTCTGCATCTTTTAATTCATGTCCTTCAGCATCTAATCCTACTACTGTAGAACTATCAATACCTGAAAAGCTTACTTTTGCTCTATCTCCTTGTTTAGTAACACTTCTTAAATAATTTACTTTAAATGGTCCAATTCTGTATCTGTTAGTTTTATTGCTATATATAATTTTTAAATCATCTGTATTTTGTGGTTCCATAGAAACTTTATAATCAATTTTAAAAGTTCCATCCTCATTTCTTTCTAGGTTTTTAACATCACTAACGCCAGTAACTTGTTTTATATATTCCTCAAAATCTTCTGCTTCATGTGCTAAATCAGTATCCTTATAGTTACTTACTGTATTTTGTCCTGCTGTTTTTACTTTCCACCAAGCATGTTGTACATAACTATATGGTGCATATCCACTAACATCATCTATGTTAACGTAGTAATATTTTCCTCCTCTTTCTATAACATATCTTTCTTCACCAGTATTACCAACTAAATATAAAGTATCTTCTCCAACTTGTACTGTCGCAGTACTTGAAATATCTGTACCTGTATATTCTTCATCAGTTATTTGAAATGTTGAAACTGTGCTATCAACATTTTTATCAAATTCTGCTAGTACCCATGCTTCAGCTGGAGTACAATCTCTAAGTTCTACCAAATGAAATTTTGCTAATGTTTTAGTATCCACAGCAGATAAATATGAACTTGCATCTGGATAAGTATTTGCATCTGTCCAATCTGAAATAATATTTTCATTCTTAAATACTGTTGCTATAGGAATATCATCAACAGTTAAATATGCTGTTTTCTTTCCTTGATCAGTGGTATCTGTACTATGACCTCCACTTGTTACAATTGTTTGTCCTATACTTGGTAAAGCAACACCCTTTGCACAACAGAACAAGCTTGGTATATTATGCAAATCTTCTGAAGTAATATATAATCCATCTTCAGTTACTTGTTCTGGTGGAAGTAACTCTGCTAATGTAGGAGCTGTAGGATTTCTTAATACAACTTCTCCATTAGTATTTACTTTGTCTATCCACTCTTGAATTTCATCTATTGGTCTTTGTAAAGACTCTGCTGTTGCTTCCGCTCCAGATTCTAAAGCTGCCCAAACTGTTTGTTTAGTCAATTTAGCATAGATAAATATTGTAAGTAATAGTATGATACTCATTATTATTGTTACTTTTAATATTGTATTTATTTTATTTCTCATACTATCACCTCCTTATTTTTCTTATCAATGTAGACTTTTATTACATACAGAGCAATCAGTAAAGTTATCAGAGTAGTACTAATTATCATTATATTAATCATGCTGCCACCTGTTTGGATACCTAAGATAACATCTGCTCTACTTAAATCGTCTTCACCTTCTGCTTGATTTCCTTCTACTGAATCTATATCTGCAATTGCATATTCATTATAGCTTTGAGCAATTTCAAATGTATTATTAACAATTCCTCCAGCGTCTTCTGTCATTTGTTTTGTTAGAACTAATGTTATAGTTCTTGTCTCACCTGGATTAATTAAGTCATTTTCAAGTTGTTGTGTATATGCATTTCCATCAGCACCTACATACCAATTTGGATTTAGTGTAGAATCTAGTTCAAATTCTTTTGGTAGGTAATCTACTATTCGTTTTGCATATCCTACGGTTTCACCTTTATTTGCTACTGTAACTGTATATTCTACAAAGACTTTTGATGTGTTAGCATTTTTAGGATTAATATCAACTTTTGCAAGTTTTGAATTTTCCATTGTATATGTATTTGTTTCTTTATCGTCTTGAACCATAATTCTATTAACATTTACATCTAATGATAAATCAAATATTCCTGCACTTATTAATCCTATATCTATATCAGATATACTGTTATCAGATATTACAATTTTATCTGTAACTGCTTTATAATTTGAAATAATTGCATCTGAGTTTCTATCTGCAGTTACTCCTTGTTTTTGATATTCTGTAACTTGATATTTTGTTGAGTCATACTCAAATTTAATGTAATATTCTCCTTTAGCTAGATTTTCTAAGAAATATTCTCCGGCTGCATTTGTAGTTGTTTGTTGAACAACTTCTTGTGTTTCTGCATCACATAATTTTACTGTTATATTAGATAATCTGCTTTCATCGTCATCTCTTTGTCCATTTTTGTTACTATCTTCGAATGCAACACCAAAAATTGTATAATTATTTAAACTTGAATTGTTATCTTCTGATCTTTCATTTACTTTTTCATTAAGTTTTATCGTATCTTTTGGTAATTGTTCTGTTTTATTTTCTATCGCTAATTCTTCATAAGTATTATTTGAAACCTCTGGATTTTGTCTTATGATATTTTGTACTTCTTTAGTTTGTGTTGTTTGTAAATTGTCTCCTGAAACAATCCAATTATTAGCTGTTACTTTTTCTGGTATTGAATTAGATAAGTTTTCCGCCGTACAATTTACAACAATCTCAGCAGTTTCACCTGCAAGTAAAGTTAATTTAAGATCTACATTTTCTCCTGCAAGTCCAGAATATGTATAACCTGGTTTATTGCAAGTAACTTCTGTAACTCTTAATTCAGATGGAATTGCATTTTGTACATCTATATTTCTTGCCTCACCTTTACCATTGTTTTCTATTTTTAAAATATATTTTATTGAATCTCCTTCTTTTATATATTTGTTATCATTACTTGTATAAGAAGATATATCTAATTTTGGTGCAACAAGATTATATATAAGTTCATTTGATGTATATTCTCTATCTAAATCATTAGAAATTAAAGTTGTAGATGATACTAAAGCTTTTTCTGTTTCATTTATGATATCATTTGTTCTAATTTCTAACTTAAAGCATTTAAATGCTCTAATATTATCAACATTCCATGTTACAGTTCTATTAATTGGATCATAAATTCCATCATTTCCTCTTTTTTCAGTTATTCCATCTTCTTCAAATTCTTCAACATATGAATCAATTACTTCAACATTTTCAGGAACCTTTTGTATAACACTGCAATTTGTCATTTTATTAAAGTTAGTATTTACAACAGTTGTTGTATAAACAAGATTTACTCCACCTAAAATTGTCCTATCTGCCTTATCTGCAGAAAGTTTTACTTCAGCTAGAGCTTGCTGTATTGGTTTTGGTTCTTGTGTTGTATAAATTGGCTTTTCTAATCCTTTGGCTGAAACATTGCTATTAGTTTCAATATAAGTTCTATCTGCAACAGATTTATTTACTTCAACTTCATATGAAACATCTTTTGATTCACCTGCTCCAATTTCGTCTACTTCAATTTTTAATTCTGAAACATCTGGTCTTAATTCTCCATTTTCTACATAAGTAGTTCCAGCAGGAATAATACTATTTACAACAACGTCTTCAGCAACTGATCTTCCTTCATTTGAAATTTTAACAGTATATTTTATACGTTGTCCTTCAACAGCTGATGTTTCATCAATATTTGAAATTGTTTCTACTTTAAGTACTGGTGCATCACCTGTTGTTAATACAACTTTATCAGGTTCTCCAACACCAACAGTTTTAGTTCCTGTATAATAACTTCCAAATGTTCCAACTAAATCTAAGTTATTTGTTAGATTTGCTGGTATCTCGAAGTCATAATCAAAAGTTAACATATCTCCTATTTTAACTGGTTGATTAACAACAATTAAATAAGATTTAACTCCTCTTATACTTACAGGATCTGTTGTCCAACCATTTGCTGGATCATCTAACTTATCTGTAGCTTCTCCATTTTCAGAATAATATACAGTAGCATCTCCTGCATCTATTTTTGATGTCATTGGTGCATCTTGGTTTGTTCCTAGATCTTCATCATCAATTATAGATTTATTTCCTGTAAATATTGTTCTACCTAAAATATGAACATCTTCCATGTCTTCATCTGTATTGTTTATTACAATCATTTTCATTTGTGCAATTTTTGCATCAGTAAATGTATCAATTAATGCTTCTTTTCTTCCTTGATCAACAGAGATAACAGATTCGTCTCCCTTATATCCTGTTATCATTTGTGCATTTACAAATCCTTCTGGTGCAACAATCTTTACTGAAGTATCATATGTTCCTTGTCTAGGATTTATCATATTTGCTGAAGGTGCTGACATCATATTCCAATCTGAACTGATTGCATAGTTTGTAGCATCTTCATTATAATAATTCATTACTAGTGCAGTATCTTTAGAAGAAGAATACATATCAACTGTAACATTTGTGTTTAATATGATTTGTGTACCTTTCTCTTGATCTCCAAGTAAATATCTACTTTGTGCACCTTGTAGAGTTATTCTTATAACTACTTGATTATTAGAATTTCTTAATGTTTCTATATTTGTTGTATCTAATTGATTATCACTATATAAAAGATTTATATCAGTAATTTCTACGTTTTGAATTTCTTTAGGGAATGTCAATTCAAAAACTGGGTTTTTGTACATATCAGACATTGGACTAGCATTATTAAATGAAATGCTTACTTGTACATCATCATTTCTAACTAATGTACTTAATTCATTTCTGCTTAATGATACTGTTGCATTTGTTGTTGTATCTAAAAGTTCTGTTGATACACTTGTTTCTCCTATATCTGATGTTATTCCCTCTGTTAATTGAGCTGTTCCAACATAATCATTATTTAATGATCTAAATAAACTTAAATCAATTTTTTCATATGTTGTTTTGTCTACAGCTTTAACCCATCCGACATTTAAAATGCCCTCTTTTTCTGGATTATTTACTTTAAATATTATTTTATTAATTCTATTTTCACCAAAAGTAACTGTTATATATCCGTCTCCGTCATCTTCTGTATCTTTTGTTAATTGAATTAATGAAGTTCCATCTTCAAGTAAAATTTCGAAATTTCCATTTTCTCCAATTATAGAATTTAAATTATCTTTATTTAGTTTTACTGATTTATAATAACTATTGTTTCCATCAGATGTAGCTGTTGCATAACGGTTTCCATCAACATCTACAAAATATTCATCTGCTTCTCTTACTTCTACAGAATTTATTAAATCAGTTCTAGATATATTTATATTTAATGCGTTTTCAAATTCTAATTCATATTCAGCTTGATCAGAATTTGCATTAGCATATAAGTAACCTTTACTCATCTCTTGAGTTTTTCTTGTTACTTGATATGTTACTATATTAGAATTTGCTTCGGATAAATTATAATCTTTTTCTCTTGAATTACTTATTTCTGCTGTTCCCGTGCTTACAAATACATTTGATTTTCCAGTAACTGTTGAATGTAGAACTTCATTTGACAAGTCTTGATAATTTGAATATGTATAAGAAATTATATATTCATCTTTTCCACTTCCCATTGAATATTTTCCGTCTTTTTCCACATTGTCCACAGAAATTGTTACTTTACCATCTTGGTAATTCCAATTCTCTACTGTGAAAATAGAATCAGTTCCTGAAAGTCCATTTGTATAAGACGTACTAATTGAAGATACATTAACATCACTAATAGTTGCTCCTTCTGCTTGTGGAAGAACAACTTCTAATTGTGTATCTTTAATTGGTAATATTGATTTTGTTTCAGCAGATGCTTCAACTTTTAATTGTACTAAAGCTTGGTTTGTACCATCTTTTACATATGGAATACATTTTTCAACATTACTATCTACTATTAAATTAAATTCATTTGGAATTCCCAAAACAGGTTTTTCTGATTTTGTAATTATTTCCTCATTACCTTCACTATCTACATATGTTGTAAGTAAATCTATTTGAGTTCCACTTTGAAATTTTGTTATATCAACTTGAGAATCATCTTTTAATTCAATTGGTATGTAGATTTTTACTTCTGTTCCTGAATTAATTTGTTTAACTTTAATTTTGTTATTATCGATTGATTGTATGTATTCTCCTAATGAAACATCTTCTCTAATCTTGTATATTTGATTTTCTAAGTCTTTAATTTCAATTTTAGAATTTCTCAAATATCCTTGATCTTTAACACCTAAAGTAATTTCAATTGCATAACCTTCAAAATTATTAGTTTGCTCTTCTGTTTCTTCTTCAGGTTGTTCTTCAGTTTCTTCAGGTAGGTTTTCTTCTTGTACAGGTTGCTCAGCATTTTCTTCAGTTAAACTTTCATCCTGTTCTGGTTGTTCAGAATTTTCTTCAGTTACACTTTCTTCTTGTTCAGGTCTTTCAGAATCCTCTTCAGTAACTTCATCTCGTAATTTCATCTCAGCTTCCTGAATTGTACCTTCAAATCGATTTCCTTCCTGTTGCTGCTCAGTGTTTAATTCATTTTCTTGAGTTTGCTCTGAACTCTCTTCTACTGCATCTTCTTCATTTGCTTGATTATTATTAACCAACACAAATTGTGCTGAATAAGTAATATCTTCTTCAGCTGCAAATGAAACTAATGCATTACCAAGAGTTGCAAAGTTGCTAAACATCATAGCAAATACAATTAAACCAGCAACTATTTTTTCATTCAATTTCTTAGTCTTTTGCATAATTTACCCCCACAAATTCGTGCTTTTAAACTCTTTTGACTTTTATTTTAAATACAAAAAGCAAACTGTCAATCTTTAAATATTCTCTAAAAAAGATTTTTAAAAGATTTGTAACATAAAGTAATTACGGAAAACAGTGTATTCGAGCTTTTTTTACAATTACATTAAATTTTTTTAAGCTTTTGACATTTTTCATTTCTATGTTTACATAATTTTATGTTTTTTCTTGTCTTTTTTACAAATAATAGGGTGTTTGTTCTTCCTTTGTGTAGTGAAAGTGCGAGTATTGTAGGATTTTCTTTTTATAGATGTTTCAAAAAAGCTAAATATTTTTTATATTAACAAAAATTTTTATATAGTTTTATATTTTTTGATGCAACAAAAAAGGTGGGTCTTTAAAACCCACCTTTTTCTATTATTAATTATCTTTTGCATTTAGTATTTCGTCATCCTCATATTTTTTTCTTCTAGCTACAACAGTTACTGTTGTTGCTATTATTGCTATTGCTGC
>CANQPZ010000042.1 GCA_947625895.1 uncultured Clostridia bacterium
GCATGTGATATACAAAATTGAAGGTCAGGATGTTTCTTTTGCAAGTGTTTAGCACTTTTTATAAATACATTCATTATTTCTAAACTCCTAATTAATAAAAAGTGGAAATAATGTTAAAAATGTGGTAAAATAGATTTACAGACGATTTTGTCTGAAATTTAAGGAGGTGCGTAAAGCATGAGTTCGAAAACGGTTTACAGAGTGAAAGGTATCATCCGGACCGATGACGTCTACAATGTTGCCACGTTGCTAACACGAAGAGTCATCTCCGTCCAGATCTGCCCTACCCTCGCAGACAAGAAGAAGGAAAAGATGTATCGGCACGGGAAAATCAAGAAGCTTCCTCCCAAGTATGGGACCAGAAGGTTCGTGAACATCAAGTGCTATACAGAGGAGGATGCCAACGCTTTGCAAGAAGCGCTGAACCCCTACTTCATCTGAATCTGAGAACTCACAAGCAGCACAAATGGCGGCCTGCAATATGGCCGTCATTTCCATTTTTAGGACAAAAAAAGACAATAATTTGCAAAAGAAAAAAGGCATATTAGATATGCCTTTTCATATGAATTCATATAATCATTTATTATCAAAGTGATTATTTTTTATTTACTAAATCTTTTAATGCTTTACCAGCTTTAAATACTGGAGCTTTTGATGCAGGTATTTTAATTTCTTCTTTAGTTTGTGGGTTTCTTCCTTTTCTAGCTGCTCTTTTTCTTACTTCAAAAGATCCGAATCCAACTAATTGAACTTTATCTCCTTTTTCTAATGATGCCATAACTGTTTCAACAAAAGCATTGATTGTTGCTTCAGCACCTTTTTTAGTGTCTCCTGTTTTTGCAGCTACTGCTGCGATTAATTCAGCTTTGTTCATCTTTTTACCTCCTAATAGATTTTAGTATTTATGTAGATTTTGAAATCTACAATATATTTATTCGCCAATATAATTCAAAATCCTTCTTTTTTTTATATTTTTTTCTTATTTTTCAAGCTTTATAAACTTTTTTTCTAAAAATTCGACCATTTTATTTACATAAATGGGACTTTTTCAAAAGCTTGTAAATCTGCTCTCCTCTAGGCAACATTTCAATTTCTTCCTTTGAGAATACTCTTAAAACTAGTAAACATATTGCAAAAACAATTATTGCAACCGCAATTGTAATTATTGTTAAAATTCTTATTCCTATAAAAGGTTTTAAAAGAATAAATACACAATATGAAACAACACTCATTATAATAGTAGATAATACTGGTTTAAATGCTAATCTAATTAATGAAAAGTTTAATTTTGTTGATCTTACTAAAACAGAATATACTATTATAAATGAAACTAAGTGACATATAACTGATCCAATTGCTGCCCCATTTTCATAAATACCATTCATAGGTATTAAAACTATATTTGCAACTGCTTTTGCTAAAACACCTATTCCTAAAGCAATAGCTGGAACTTTAACTTTTCCCAATCCTTGAAGCATTCCATTTATTGTTTGAGCAAGTATTGTAAAAATAATTGTAAATGCTGAAATTGAAAGTAATAATGCTCCCTCACTTGCATTAGGGAATAATAAAAGTAATATTTCTTTTGAATATATAAACATTCCTGCAGTACAAGGAAGACCAATCAATAAACTAACTAACAATGAAAAAGATATTCTCTTATTAATAGTAGCTTGATCTTTTCTAGCTCTTGCAGCAGAAATTGCTGGAACAAGTGCTGTAGCAAATGCCACATTAAATGCTAATGGCAATGATGTAAGTATGTCCACTTTTGCACTTAATATACCATATTTAGCCTTTGCCAGTTCTTCTCCTAAAATAGGCTTCAATAATTTTACAACAGTCATTGAATCAACTAATTTATTAAAAGAAGACAATATTGCAGTTAATGATACTGGTATTGAAATCCATAATATTGTTTTTACAACACTTTTAAATGTTGTGTTTTTACTTTTTACTCCAGGTTCATTTTTTAAAGAAATATATTTAATTTCTTTTCTATAATATCTATATAAGTATAAGAAACTCATTAATATTGCAGAACTTGTTGCTGCTGTTGCTGCTGCAGCCATAAGTACAGTATTTGAACTTGTAAGTATAACTACTATTTCTACAAAAACTATTGTAAATGCTGTTTTGCAAAATTGTTCAAATGATTGTGCATGTGCTGTAGCTCTCATTTGTTCTCTTCCTGCAAAATATCCTCTAAAAACAGAAGATATTGCAACAAAAAATACTCCAGGAGACAAAATCATAAGAGTTATTTTTGATTCTGGAATATCTAACCATGTATTTGATATAAATCCGGCACCAAAAAATAGTAATAAAGTACCTATCATTCCAATTAATCCGAATGTAAGTAAAGCCACTTTAAAAACTCTATGAGCACCTTCATTATCACCAATTGCAACTCTTTCAGAAATCAACTTTGATATAGCATTTGGTATTCCTATAGAAGAAACAGATAATAGTAATGCATATATTTGGTAACTTCCCATATATAATGCATTTCCTAAATCGCCAAAGCCATCTCTATTTGTTAAGTATAATGTCTGTACTAATCCTAATATTTTAATTAAAACTTGTGAAAATATTAAAATAAGTATTCCCTGAAGAAACGTTTCTTTTTTTCTTTCTTTCTTTTTTTCAATTTTTTCTGGCATTGTTGAAATCCTTTCATTCAATATTCATATTATATGTATATTACTATAGAATTTCAAGTATTTTATTTTTTTCTTATTACTCAATTTTTCTATCCATCTTTTTCGCACTATTTTTCCAAAAAGTATTGTTTTTTTAGCATTTTTGTAGGATAATATATATGTAATTTTATGTGAAAGTGGTGAATATTTTGTTCAAATCGATCGGAGAATTTTTAGGAACTAATTTAGATAAATTTTTAAAGAAATTAAAAACTGATAGAAATACATTCTTTACATATATACTTACATTATTATCAGTTTATATTTGTATTGATAGAGTAATAGAAATGATGTTTCTTATATTAACAGGTGTTTCAGTATCTTATTGGGGACCATTTGTTTATACAGCAGCTCTTGCCTGTCCTGTATTTGCATTTTTATTTGGTGCAGGTTCACAGTTTGCTACTGATGAAGCAAAAAAATTCTCATTATTCAAACTATACTACATTGCTCTATATATCATAGCTCTTTCTATGATTACTCAATGGGTTAACCAAGTATTATGGTTTGTACTATTCTCTCTTCCAAATTATGCCGGATTAGTTACAGGCTTTATGGATTTAATTAGACCAGCTTTCACTGCAATTGCTTGTTACATACCTATTATAACAATTATGCCAGTTATCAAGAAAATGCTTTTAACATATGCAGACACAAAAGATATAAGAGATTCTGTTGCAGACTATAATGGTATTTCACTTGCTGGACCTGGTGATGATGTTGGACCATATACTTGTGAAATGCTTATATGTAGAGATATTGAAACTGGAAAGATTATAAAAACACCAGAATCAAGAAGATTTGAAGCATCACTTATAGTTGGTGTATCTGGTGCTGGTAAAACAACAATGGCATTTGAACCTATGATTGCTCGTGACATCGAAAGAAAGTTCTTCTTTAAAGAAGCTTCAAAAGAATTAGGATTCACAGCATTAAAAACAGGAATCGCATCAATTAGAGAACCATTCTCTAATGAATATATAAATGAAAACTTTTCATTAAATATGCTTGAAATTAGTCAAGGAAAAGAACAAATCTTTAAAAACTATTTAAAGAAATTAATATACTATTCATCAGGAAGTCAAATTATTTATAAAAACTTAGGTCTTACTTATGTAGCTCCTGATTTTGAATCAGTTTCACATATAATAGAAATATTAGATAACTTTGGAATGAAATATAATCTAGTTGATCCTAACGATCAAAATTCAATTGGATTAAACCCATTTATTTTTGAGGACCCAGTAAAAACTTCTTTAGCAATTTCAGCAGTTCTAAAAAGAATGTATGAAACAAATGAAGTTACTACTCAAGAAGCATATATGCAAAACATTACTACACAAGCAATTGAAAACTTATCATTATTATTAAAAGAAGTTTATCCAAAAACACATAATGGTGCACTTCCTAATTTGGAAGATTTACTTATGATGTTAAACAATTTTGGATTAGTTGAACAATTCTGTGAAAAAATGCAAAAGTTCCCAGAACTTACTGAGAAATATCAAATATTACTTACATACTTTAAAAATAACTTTTATGAAGGTTCACCTGGATATAAAGATACAAGAAAATCATTACAAGCTTCAAGCTCACAACTTGAAAACCTACTTCGTTTTCCAGGAGTAAGAAATATTTTATGTAATAGAACAAATAATATAAACTTTGATAATGCTTTAAGAGATGGTGAAATTACTCTTATATGTACAAGACGTGGAGATTTAGGAGCAACAGTAAATAAAGCTTTTGGTCTATTCACATTACTATTAATGCAACACTCTATAATATCTAGACCTGGTATTGAAAAATCTAGAATACCACACTTCTTATACATTGATGAGTTTCCTCCATTTGTTTGTAAAGCAACAGAAGACTTCTTTACTCTATTTAGAAAATACAGAGTTGGATTAATTATATCAGCTCAAAACTTATCACAATTCGGAACAAATAATAGCTTAAGTAATAGTCAAAGTTATAGACAAACAATTCTTGCAAACTGTACTACAAAAATTGTATTTGGTAATAATACTCCAGAAGATAACCAATGGTGGGAAGAAGAATTTGGTGACAAGAGAGAGTGGCAGTTTACCAATACTTATAATACAGATAAGCTTGAATATGATGCTAAATATGGTTCAATCAAATGGGCATGGGTTAGAAACTTCAAGGCTGGTAAAATTCAATCTCAGAAATTTAAGGCAATTATTTATAAAACTAGAGATGTTAAAGGTAAAATGCTTGTTGGTAAAGGAAAACTTGATTTTCTTGAATCAAAATATAAAGAAAAACATTCACCTAAGATGTTTAATTTCTCAAAATATTATGATTCAGCAACACAAAATTTTGAGACTGATGGTACAACTCCAAGTAGTACAGAAGGTGCTGAATATGATCCAATACAATATACTGATTCAACAGATGCAAGATTATTCCTTGAAAGTGATGGAGCAATAACTTACAATATAAATAGCAAGAAAAAATAAGGCTTTAAGCCTTATTTTTTTGTGCTATAAAATTGTTCTTTACCTTACTATTTCCAAATATCTCCGTTTACAAATTTAGTTAATGCCATTATAAAAGATTCTTTTGTTAAATCAATTCTTGATATTTTATCATGTGTTAAGAAACTAATTCCTCCCTTTCCTAACCTTAATTCTTTTTCATCAAAAATTTTATCCATAACTTGTCCTAAGTCTGATTTTATAATTTCATCAACATATTTATCAGGAACTGGAAATCCTGGTGAATTTCCCCAAGATTCTTCTCCATTCTTATTTTTTATAACAGAAACATTGACTATAGTCCATCTTCCTAAACTATTTGTAATTCCAGATTCAACACCAAGAAAATAATCAGCCTCAATATTATTTTCCTTAGCATATTTTATTAGATTATCAACTCTGGTTTTAGCGCCTATATATATTTCTTCATTTACAGGTTCATCACTCACTCCAGAATCTACAGGGATTCCCTCAATTTCAACTTCATTAAAATATTCTAAAAAAGCTTGTTTTGCTCCGGCAATTTTCCCAGGATTTTTACTTCCTATTAAAATTTTCATATTTAATTTCCCCTTTTCACAAGTTTTGAAACAAAGAATCCTTCCATTGTTTTAGAAGGTAATATTTTCATTGATTTATTTATAGTTTCTTCTAGATCCTCATTATACCCATTAATTGAATCTTTTATTTTAATATCAATATCAACTAATTCTAAATTAAAATTCTTTAATGCCCAGTCTAATATAAATTCATTTTCTTTTCTATTTATTGTACAAGTTGAATATACAAGTGTTCCTCCGGTTTTCAAAGACTTAACAGCACTCGCAAATAACTTTTTCTGCATCTTAACAAGATCATTAACCGTTTTTAAAGACCATCCTCTATATGTTAACGGACTAGTTACTATGAACCTTCCTTCTCCACTACAAGGAGTATCTAGTAAGACTTTGTCAAAAGATCCCTCATATAAATCTCCTAAACGTTCTCCTCTTCCATTTATAACTTCAATTATTTTTGAGTCTTGCATTTGAACATTATATTTTAATCTTTCACATCTGATTTTATCTAATTCATTTGCTAAAATATATCCTTCATTTTTCATAAGGCATGCCATTTGTGTTGTTTTACTTCCAGGTGCTGCAGTCATATCTAATACCCTATCTCCCGGTGCCGGTAATAAAACTAATGGTGGTATCATACTAGATAAACTTTGAAAATAAATATAGCCTTTGTCGTATATATCAAATTTTTGAATATCTTTTTCCTTTGCATTCTTAATTATTAAAGCATCATCGTACCAAGGAACTCTTTCAAATTTAATGTTTCTATCTTTAAAATACCTCATCAAACTTTGAATATCATATTTTAATGTGTTTACCCTTAAAGTAACATACCTCTCGTCTGTCATTCCTTGTAAAATTTTATCAACTGTAACAGGAGAATAATTGTCATATAATTCTTCAATAAATTCTTCTGGCAATCTTCTCTTGATTTCATTTATAGATAACATGTTTACCCCTTTATATAATTTTCAATAATCCATTTTATATCTTCAATTGATTTATCCATATTAAAGATTCCATTTCCAACAGGATAATAAACAGGAAATACTTTATATTCATTGCTTCCTATATGCTTTATAAAAGATTTTTTTCTGCATTGTGAAACAGATATCTTTTCATCAAGTAAAATTGAACTAACCTGATTTCCAAAACTTATTATTATTTTTGGATTAACTATATCAATCTCTTTTTCTAAAAGTTTTAAATAACTTGAAAGTACTTCATCTGTTAATGGTCTAGCATCAATCTGTGTACACTTTCCTAAGTTAGTAATAAAAATTTTATTATCAGAAACATTTTTATATACTTCGTCTGCAAAATCATAATCCCAATCTTTAGGCTTTTTATCAAGAATTTGTTTATATATATTTTCATCTAATAATTCAACTTGGTAAAACAATTTCCAAATATTTTTTGTACTAATCCATGGAGATTTTCTTCCTTTCCATGATTTTTCACTAGCCAAGTTTCTTCCTGTTGGATTCATAAATACAAAACAAATATCAGGATTTTTTTCACATCCACCATTATATATAGAATCTAACTCTGCACTTCCATACTTTTTCTGTAACTTATCATATTCTTTGTTTAAATCTTTTAATTGCATATATAACTCCATTTATTTTTCTAATAATCCATAAACCATTGAAATATCTGTTGGAACTATGTATTTAACTCCCATTTTTTCAGCAACAACTAATGTAAATGCTACCATAGCTCGTGTTGCATACCACCAATTTGGATCATTAGATTTTTTTCTAATTTCATCTAAAGAAATCTCTTTATAATATCTTGTAGAATCAATAGTACGGCTTTCAATATCCATCATAATCGGTTGATTTTTATCATGGTATAATTTGTTGTCCTCATAATTAAAACCAGAATTTAGGGCAAATAATTTGTGTCCTCCGCCAGCTAAAATTAATATATCAACTTGCTCATTTGGAATACTTAGTTTTTCTTCTACAATCTTTTTAACTTCTTCTAAGTCAGTTGTGGCTAAATCGTCTCCTAGATCAGGAAAAATATTCATAATATCAATTACACCAATTTGAGAATTTACCATTTCTTTTATTTTTCCATCATATACTGTAATTTCTGTTGAACCTCCACCTCCAACAAAAACAGCAACTTTTTGATTTACATTTTGTACTGCTCCAAAAACAGTTAATTCATTTTCTTTTTCTTGAGAAATAATATCAAAATCAATTCCAGTTTCCTTTTTGAATAAATTTAAAAATTCTTTTTTTTGCTCATCATCTAATTTTCTAAATATACTAGTTCCACAAACATAAATATTGTTATACTTTTCTTTTATCAACTTTATTTTGCTTATTAATTTATTTACATCATTATCATCAAGTTTATTTGCTTTTTTAAAATTTCTTTTGAATTCTATAGTACAAGTTTCTAAATGTTCAATATCTTTGCCATCATATTTGTCTATTTTCATACAAGTAGAACCTACTTCAATAATTATTTTTTCCATAAATATCTCCATCTAGGAATTATCATTATATTTCCTATACTAATAAATTTTAATAATATTTTAAAAACGAATTTCCCTCATTGAAATCATATCTTTACCATACATTTTATAAACTTCATCAGCTGTACATGAAACAGCATCTTTAAAGTTATAGCCTAGTAGTTTTAGTAATTCATCAAGCTTTTCTTCATTTTCTCCTTCGACTTCCATATAAGTAGGTATACCAGGCCATGTATCAATATCAATTTCATATCCATTGAGTTTATAAGAAACTCTTCTTTTCTCCTGATAACTTCTGAATGCAAATCCTAAAGCTTCAAGCATTTCATTTGCTTCTTTCATGCTAGGAACTAGCATTTCTGTTTCTTGCATTTGTTGCAATCCATTGCTTTTATCGTCTGCAAGAATATGTTTAATTGCAAGTGTGACCTTATCCTTTGTTTGTCTTAATCTAATCCACTTTTTAGGATTATTTATAAATTTTCTTAAGAAATCATTCATTTCCTTTTTATTTAAAATTTCTAAAACATCTTCTCTATTTACTAAATCCTGTAGTCTATCTGTTCCAACAATTTTATTTAACTCTCTTTTATCGTCATCTGTTAATAAATTATCAACTTCAAAAAATAATAAATTTAGTTTTGATAATCCAGTCTCATATCTAACTTTACTTTCATTCGTGTTTAGAGTAGTTAAGATATCCACAAATCTTCCATAAATTGTGGGTAAATCATACACATATAGATATTGATTATACTCATCTATAAATTTTCCACCAAGACTTTCAATTTTCTTTATTAGCTCTTTTTCATCAACTTCTAGTATCTTTACTTCCAATTCCATCTGCTTCATAATAAGCCCCCTAATTTAGTTCATCGATTTTTTGTCTTAATAATTCTAGTGCTTTTTTTCTTGCACTAATTTTATTTTTTTCTTCATCAGAAATTTCTGCTAATGTTTTTCCATTTGGCAATTCAAAAATTTCATCAAATCCAAAGCCATTTTCTCCACGTGGCTCTGAAGATACATATCCATCAATTTCTGAACTTACTGAAATAGTCTTTTTCCCATTTGATGCAGCCATTGCTGTAATGAATTTTACTTTTCTTTTTTCTCTAGGAAATCCATTAACCTTTTCAATAAGAGCTAAATTTCTTTCTCTATCTGTTCCATCAAACCATCTTTTAGTTAAAACTCCTGGAAATCCTTCTAAAGCTTCAATTTCAATTCCAGAATCATCTGCAATAACAATATTATTATTTATTTTTTCAGCTATTTCTCTAGCTTTCTTTTCAGCATTTCCTATAAAAGTTTTCTGATCTTCCACAACATCAACATCTATTCCAACATCTTTCATAGAAATAACATCATAATTATCTAAGATTTCTTTTGCTTCTTTTATTTTTCCTTTATTTCCAGAAGCCATAATTACTTTTTCCATTTTATCTTCCTCATCTACTTATTTATTGATTTAGCAATCTCTTCAGCTAGTCCAACATAATTCTTTGGTTCTAATTTTAGTAATCTTTCCTTATCATCTTGATTTATTTCTAGTTCTTCAATGAATTTGTGTATATCATCCATTGAAATATCTTTTCCTCTAGTTAGTCCTTTTAAAATTTCATAAGCATTCTCTACACCATTTTTTCTTAAAACTGTTTGAATTGCTTCAGCTAAAACTTCAGGAGTATTATTTAATTCTTGTAATAAATGTTCTTCATTAACTTTTACTTTATTTAAACCAGTAATTGTTTGCTTCATTGCTATTATAGAATACGCAATGCCTGTTCCAATATTTCTAAGCATAGAAGAATCACTTAAATCTCTTTGCATTCTTGAAACTTGTAAATTATCAATAAAAGTACCTAGTATACCATTTGCCATTTTTACATTTGCCATAGAATTCTCAAAATTAATTGGATTAATTTTATGTGGCATTACTGAAGAACCAACTTCACCTTTTACATTTTCTTGTTTAAAATAATTTCTACTAATGTACATCCACATATCGCTGTCCAAGTCTAAAATTATATTATTAAATAATTTCATTTCTGAAAAGATTAAACAAATATTATCATGTGATTCAATTTGAGTTGTATAAAGGTTATACTCAAGTCCAAAACTTTCAACAAACTCTTTTGAAATTTTAATCCAATCCACTTCAGGAAATGCTACAATATGAGCATTAAAGTTTCCAACTGCTCCGTTTAACTTTCCTGAAACTTTTTCTTGTTTTAATTTATTTAAAATTTTAGATAAACGGTATACAAAAATTGCAAATTCTTTTCCAACAGTAGTTGGTGTAGCATTTTGTCCATGTGTATGTGAAAGCATTGGAATATCAGCACTTTTTTGGGCATTATCTTTCAAAACTTCAATTACTTTTTCAGCATTTAAAATATAAACATCATTAAGTAATTTTTTTATCATAATTCCATAAGCTAAATTATTAATATCTTCAGAAGTACAAGCAAAGTGCACATATTGATTAAATTTTTCTATATTGTATTCTTCAAATTTTTTATCAAGATAATATTCAACAGCTTTTACATCATGTTTAGTAACGCTTTCAATACGTTTTACTTCATTTGCTTCATCTTCATTAAATTCATTAATGATTTTATCTAATTTTTTTAAATCATCATATGCACTTTCAATATTAATTTCTTTAATACTTATTAGTTTCTTAAGCCATTCAATCTCAACAAAAACTCTATTTTTTATCAAATAATATTCACTAAAGCAATTACGAACTTCTTCAGTTAAATTGCTATATCTACCATCAATTGGTGAAATACTTTCTAACATAAATATTCTCCTAACATACTATCATTGAATCTCTTCCAGCACCGGTTCCAATAAATTTAATTGGAACACCAACAACTTCTTCAATTCTATTTAAATATTTTTTTGCATTTTCTGGTAAATCTTCTCTTCTCTTAACATTACTAATATCCCCAAAGTTTCCATCAAAAGTTTCATAAACAGGTTCACAATCTTTTAAATAATCAAGATCTACTGAGAATTTCATATTAGTAACACCATCTTTTTTATATCCTGTACATAATTTTATTTTGTCTAATTTTCCAATTGTATCAACATGATTGATTGCAAGTCCAGTAAATCCATTAACCATTGCAGCATACTTAAGAGCAACTAGATCAAGCCATCCACATCTACGAGGACGTTTAGTAGTTGTTCCATATTCATGACCCAATTCTCTAATCATATCTCCAATTTCATTATCTTGTTCTGTAATATATGGTCCTTCTCCAACTCTTGAAGAATAAGCTTTCAAAACTCCATAAACTTCTCCAATAAATCTAGCACCAATGCCTGTACCTGTGCAGATTCCACCAATAGTAGGATTTGAAGAAGTTACAAATGGATAACTTCCAAAATCAATATCAAGTAAAGTTGCTTGTGCACCTTCGCATAGGATTTTCTTGTTGTCCTCTATTGCATTATGTAATAGATCAACAGTATCAACAACATATTTTTTAAGGTATTTTGCATATTCAGTATATTCTTTTAATATTTCTTCAACATCTACTGTTTTATGTCCATAACTTTCAAAAATTTTGTTTTTTGTAGCTACATTCTTACGAAGTTGTTTTTCAAATTTCATATTAACAAAGTCGCCCATACGAATTCCAGATCTTTCAAATTTATCGCAATATACTGGGCCAATTCCTCTACATGTAGTTCCTATCTTTTCACTGCCTCTTAATTCTTCTTGAAGCCTGTCCATTTCAATGTGATATGGTAAAATTACATGAGCTTTATCGCTGATTCTAAGATTTTCCGCACTATATCCATTTTTCTCAACATTTTTAATTTCTTCAATTAAAACTTTAGGATCAACAACAACACCATTTCCAATAACAGCTATAGTTCCCTTGTTCAAAATTCCAGATGGTATCAAATGAAAAGCAAACTTTTTTCCGTCAATTTCAATTGAGTGTCCTGCATTATTACCACCAGTACATCTAACAGAAATATCAGATTTCTGAGATAGATAATCAATTATTTTTCCTTTTCCTTCGTCTCCATAAAAACTACCTAAAACTACATCAACTTTACTCATAAAATACCTCCAATCAAT
>CANQPZ010000043.1 GCA_947625895.1 uncultured Clostridia bacterium
AGTGCGATTGAAGCAACTTACAGACTAGTTTTTTTCAAATCTGGAAGTTGCGACAGCAAAGCTTGAAAATTAATTATCAATCAGTTTTTTGCAGTTAAATTATTTTATTAATTTTAATATATCCCCTACAGTAGCTATCCCTCTTCTTTCCTCTTTTGAAATAGTAACATTAAATTCCTTTTCTATTTTTATAAATAATTCTACAATATCTAATGAATCCGCACCCAAGTCAACAGTTAAATTTGAATCAACTTCTATTTTCGTTTTTCCAAGTTGACTTTCTATAATTTTCTTTACTCGTCCAAAATTATCATTTTCATCTATTATAACGTTTTCGTCTATATCTTTTGAAAGTAGTTTTTCTTTTTCTTTATTTCTTTTTATTTTTCCACTCCAAGTTCTTTCAATAGGTTCATCTGTTACATAGATATTACTTATATTTTTATATTTTGGAAGATTTTGATTTATAGTATTTATTTCTTTCATTAATATATTTTTTATTTCATCTTCATTTTTATTTGTAAAACTTTCTTTATTGTATACAATCTCTGCATATATTTTACTAGAATTATCAAATATAAAAGACTCAATAATATTTTCATTCTTATTTAAAATGCTCTCAATTTCTTGTGGAAATACTTTTTTACCATTTTGAAGTACAATCATTTCCTTATTTCTTCCACATATGTATAAATATCCTTCTTTATCGATTTTTCCTAAGTCTCCTGTATGAAACCAACCATCAACAATACTTTCTCTTGTATCTTTTTCATTATCAAAGTATCCTTTAAAAATATTATCACCTTTTACTAGAATTTCATCTATTCCATCATCTTCTTCGTTTTCCAATTTTATTTGAACATTTGGAATAGCTTTTCCAACAGATCCTAGTTTATTCTCATTTTTTGTTTCCATACTTACTACTGGAGAACATTCTGTTAATCCATATCCTTGAACTATGTTAATTCCTATCTCTTTATACTTTTCTACTATTTCTGGATTTAGCTTAGCTCCTCCACTCATAAATAGATTAATATGCTCTGCTTCTTTTTCTAATTCTTCTTTTTTCTCATATAGATAATTATAAATTAATGGTACTCCTCCCATGAATGTAATTTTATACTTTTTGATATATTCAATTATTTCATCTATTTCATGGCAATATATTCTTTCAAGTCCATTATAAATAGAAAGTAAGAAGCAATATAATCCTTCTAAAACATGATTAAGTGGTAGAACAGATAAAGCTATATCTTTCTCAGTAAGTCCCATTATTTTGGAAGTATTAATCAAATTAGAGCATATATTTTTATGTGTTAGCATAACAGCTTTAGATTGAGATGTTGTTCCTGAAGTAAAAATTATACAACAAACATCATTTTCATTTATACTAGATTCTTCAATATTTAGATTTTTGCCAATATCTATTAAGCTATTAAAAGACTCTTCATTTGCAGAATCAAATGAAAATAAATGGTGTAAAAAATCATATTTATTCTTTAATTCATTTAATTCTGATTCATAATCTTTAGAATAAAAGATTGCTTCAACTTTTGTTCTGTTAATTATTGTCTCAATTTCATTTTTAGGTAAGGTTTTATCTATTGGTACAACAATATTTTGTGCACTTATCGTTGCTAAAAATGCAATTTCCCATTCATATCTATTTTCTGAAATAATAGCAACTTTCTTATTTTTTAAATTCATATTTATTAATGCATTTTTTAAAGCTTGTACTTTACTGCAAAAATTCTTATATGTTATGTTTTCACATCTGTATAAAATTTTTTCATCGTATTTTTTGGCTGATGCTATTACTAATTCATTTAAGTTTTTAATTTCTTGTTGTTCTTCCATTTACATTCCTCCAACTAGCTTATCTTTCTTACCTCTCCTGTTGTTCCATCTAATTCAACTTCATCTCCGTCTTTTAAGCTATTAATTAATCCTGTTATTCCAACAACTGCAGGAATTCCTAATTCTCTTGAAACTATTGCTGAATGTGACAATAAACTTCCTCTTTCTACTAATATTCCACTTGCTGCTGGAAATAACATAATCCATCCTGGATCAGTATATTCTGCAACTAATATTTCTCCATGTTCTAATTTAGCATTTGCAGGATTTGTTATTATTCTTACTTTTCCTGTAACTTTTCCTGGTGATGCTCCAATCCCTTTTAGTTTAGCTTCTACTTTTGTATCTTTTTCTTGTTTTACTTCTCTTTTAAAAGAGTTTCCAACATTTACAGCATCATAAGCATAAAATCTTTCGTCTGGTAAAGTATCTTTATATTTTAAATATTGTTCTTTTCTTATTCTAATTAAGTCTTTCAAGTTGTTAGTTGTAGACTTTCCATCTATGTAAAATAATATTTCATCAACTTCTAAATAAAATATATCTCTTTTTTCTTCTATAACATTCATAGATGTTAATATAAATCCTATTCTTAAAAATAGTTCTCTTACTCTTCCAAATAATAGTGTTCTTTCAAACCTTAGGTTTTCTCTATTTTTAACAGTATATCTTGCTTGTTTTAACAAAAATTTAAACTTAGCTTTTTCTATTGGTCTGAATCTTAATTTTTCTTTTACTTTTTTCTCTGCTGCTATTCTATTTTCTCTTTCATCAATTTCTTCAAAATTTTCTGTTTTAATTCTTCTTGCAAATGTTGCTATTGAAGCATATAAACTGCAAGGATTATCTTTTAATGTCAATGTTTCTAATTTTAATTCTTGCAGACATCTATCAGAAAATTTATCTAAATATTCATTTAACTTTTTATTAAATTCTTTATATTTAGGTAGTTTTTTTTGTATGTGTAAAACATCATTACTTTCTAGTAATTTAATCAATTCTTCATCATCTTTTATAATTTTTGCCATTTCCTTTATTCTTTTGGCTGGTTCACTACTTATTATTCCACCTTCATTACACAAAAGATCATTATGAATTAATTCTCCTTCTTCCTTAAAAAGTTTCTTACATTCTTGTTTTAAATTTCCATAAAAGATCATTGCTAAAAAGTCATTAACAAGAGGTGCGTCCCATTTATGCAATAACTTCTTTTCTAGTTCATAATAATAGTCATGAAGCTCATATAAATCCATATTATCGATGTTTTTATCTTCAAGTGCATCATTTAGTCTATCATAAAATTTATTTGTCATTTTTCTAATTTTAAAGAATCCATTTACTAGTCCTATGCCAGTATTTAATAGTCCTATTTTATCTTTAAAAGTTGCTTCCGGAACTGGAAATAAATCATCTGGCAAGCTTTCCTTTACTCCCATCATTTGTTCCATGAACTTTTTGTTATTTCCAAGTCCAGGAAACATTGATAACATTCCGTACCATCCATATAAATTATAATATACTCTTCCATCTATTAAAGCTAACATGTTTTTAAACATCTGTGAATTCATTTCAATTTTTTCTTGTTTTACTTTAAAGATTTTGCAAAGTTCAATATAAACATTCTCATAAACCATTCTAATAAAAGAAAATGTTAATGGAGTTGTAATTCCACCATAGCTTTCTACTATGTTACTATTATCAAAAACATTTATTTTTCCATCTTTGTAGTTAGTTATAGTTGTAATAGGTCTAGATTGTAATAAATATAATTTTCCATTTTCATATGCCCATTCTATATCTTGAAATCTTCCAAAATATTCACTTGCTTTTTTAACTAAATCTCTAACTTCAAGGATTTGTTCCTTACTTAATATTTGTTTATCTATTAAGTCTTTTTCAACTTCTTTTTGTACTACTTTTCCTTTTTCGAATTTATGGTAGTAATCTTTTTTCGCAATTTTTTTAGTTATTTTTTCATTTGAAATTGTATATGTATCTGCTGTTGCAATTCCATCTACTAATCCGCTTCCTAGTCCAAATACGGCTGTAACAACGATTTCTTTTACATTTGAATTAACAGGATTTGCTCCAAAAGCAACACCTGCCATTTCAGATTTCACCATCTTTTGAATAATAACTGATGGAATCATTATTTCTTTTATTTTATTTTCTTTTCTATAAGTTTCAATTCTTTCTGAAAATGCAGATAAATATACTTCATTTACTTTATCTATTATTTCAGGTTTTTTCACATATAAAAAAGTATCAAATTGACCAGCAAATGAGTTTTCAGCTGAATCTTCATTTCCAGCAGATGATCTAACGGCAAAATATTCATCGTCAGAAAATTCTTTTAATTTTTCTTCTATTTCTTTTTTGGCTTCATCTATTATTTTCCTATTTTCAATATCAAATCCTTCATATGAAACAACAAACCATTGTGGTATATTGTCTATTGCCATTTCCATCTTACACAATGATTTTGCTTTTCCTCCCATTAGATGAAAATTTTCATTTTTCTTTTCTAATACATATTTCATCTTTTGTACCTCTTATAATAATATTCCTAAACTTAAATAACAAAATATAATATAAATATTCGCAAATAGTTCAGTCAATTTGGCAAATGTTCTATTCTGTTTTATTATAAATAAAATATTTATTATATTAACTAATACATATGCAGCAATTATTAATATTAAATAATTAGTTCCTAATATTACTGTTTGCATAATTGCTAATAATGTTTCCAATATAAATAAAATAGCTACAGCTTTTTTAATTCCAAATACTGCTGTGTAAGTTTTTACTCCCTTTTCCTCATCTTCCTTGCATCTTACTTTTCTTGCAATTTCTACAATCCAAGAAATAATGTATGACATAATTAATAATTTCCATATATTTTGATAATCTATATAATAAACAAATGAAGCTAGATATAGTACAAGGACTGGCATTAATAATTCGTCAAATAAAACTTCAATTAGCATGTGCTTGTCTAAAAATTTTTTTATAAAAAATCCTTTACTCATTAATGCAAAAATTATCCATACAATAATTAAAAAGAATATACTTGCTGGATTTATTAAAAAAGTAATTATAACCTGTAATATCAGACAAATGAAAAATAAAACTTTTAACTCTTTAAGAGTTACTAATCCTCTAGGAACAGGTCTATATGGTCTGTATTTACAGTCTTCGTCATAATCTTTGAATTCATCTATAATACGAACCATTAAAAACTGTAAAAATGCTACAATAAACATAGGGATTAATTTATAATAATTTAAATTATATACTTTAGGTCCTACACTAGCATTTTGAGTTTTTTCTAAAATAACTTCATATAGATTCGGTGCTAAATAATTGCAAAAGCAGAATACAGCAATTACTATTGATAATATGTAGATTCCATATACTATAACCGGAAATCTTTCTTTTTGGTATGTATACCATTTTTTTACAAAATTCATTTTTTTACTCCATTATTTTTAAAATATTTTTTAGTTCGTTATAATCAACTTTTGTACTATGTCTTTTATCTACTGGTATTTTGTCTATATATTTTATTTCATCAATAGTTTCAAAATCTATTTCTTTTTTTATCTCGTCTTCTGATATATCATTATTTTTTTCTAATACGAGAATAATTTTATTATTTGCTTTAAAAATTGCTGTTTTACCAATTTTAAATTTAGCATGTAATGCTGCTTCAATATTGAAAAATGGTTCTTTGATCCTTCCTCTTAGCCATAATTTGTTGTTTTCATCTATATATCCTAAATCGCCTGTTCTGTGATATTTTATTCCATTTACTGAAAATTTATTTTCTGCATCTCCAATTCCTCCAACATAGCCTTTAACTACATTTTCTCCAGTTACTACAATTTCACCAATTTCAGTTTGAAGATTTTTAAATTCTTCTTCAGAAATGTTGCCGATTTCTTTTATTCCTGTTTTTATAGTTTTACAATCAGCTACACCAATTATATCTCCTGCCAAAATTCCCTTTCCGTTTTTAGTATCTTCTATATCTTTTGTTGTCATATTTTCTATATTTAATTCTGCTATTGGCTCAGCTTCAGTTGAACCATATAATGTAACTATTTGTGCGTTTGGAAATACATTTTTTAGTTCTTCTATAAAATCTAAAAATACTGCTCCACCACCAGTAAAAACTTTATTAACATGTTCTAATTGTTTCTCGTCTTTTATGCATTTATCTGTAATAACTTTTAGTAATCCTGGTGAAGCCATTAATCTATTTATCTTCTCATCTTCAATTTGCTTTATAAGTTTATCTGAGTCTGAATTACCTAAATTTGAATAATTTCCATTTGCTATTACAGTTTCAATTCCTACATTAATATTTGATAATGTGAAAATTGGTATTGTAGATAGTTCAACATCATTTTCATCATACTTTATTGTTTCCTCAAGTATTTTTCCTTGATTTTCTAAGAATTTATGGCTTCTTGCTACTATTTTAGGCTTTCCTGTTGTTCCACTTGTATAAGTCAAAATACCTGTATGCTCTTCATCTAATTCTTCTATTTTTAATTCCTTATTTGAATTTAATTTTTCTATTACTTTTGTATTAATCTTAATTTTTAATTTTCTTAATTTCTTATTTATGTTTGAATATAAAATATATTTTGAAATCCCAATTATTGCGTTAATGTTTTCAAAATCGTTTTTCTTTAAATTATTTTTTATGAAACCTGCATCCATAAAGCATGGTACTGCACCAATTGACCATATTGCAATAAGAGTAATATACAAATTTATAGACATAGGAACTAATACAAGAACTTTGTCATCTTTTTTTATACCCTTATCTTCTAAATAATTTCTAAAATCAGATACTTTTTTATATAAATCTTTATATGTTATCTTTTGCACGTTTTCTACTAAGCAAATTTTATCTGGCATTTTTTTACAATTATCTAGTAATTTATATGCTAGGTTCATTTTTAAATTTCCTTTCCATAAATTGCATATTCTCTAATAACTTCTGCATTATTTCTTTTGGCCATTTTTTGAGATTTGTTATTGCTGTACATAAATGCAAATATCCACTCTTTGAAGTCTTTTTCTTTCGCTACTTTTGCAATTCTATTTAAAAGTATATTCCCTAATCCTAAATGTTCATATTCTGGTAAAACGGCTATAGTTTTTAAAATTAATGTACTTAATTTTTTTCCTTCTTTTAATTCATTAAAGTTTGGTATGCAAAATACAAATCCGATTTCTTTTCCTTCTTTTTCAGCAATTAAAATCAAATCTTCATCAACCAGATTAATATATGGCTGATATTGTTCAATAAATTCTTTTTCTTCTATTGGAGTATATAATGGATTTCTTTCAAAACTAACTTTTGATACATTATATATTTTCTTTAAGTCTTCCATTGGGTTATCTTTATTAAATTTTCTGATCTTTATATTTTCTGATTCCAACTCTTTTTCTATTACATCAAATGCATCCGAAGTATAAGCATTTTCAATTAATCCTTTATTTGAGGAATATGTATATAACTCTTTATAACCCGCTTCCAAAAAAATATCATTATGTTCAATTGGATTTATATTTTCTAATAAAAATAAAGGATCTCCATTTGTATATTTCATTGTTCTGTATTTTTTCCATGTGTTTCCGTTCATTGGTGATACAATTAAACTTACATTTTTTCCTTTTAAAATATCTTCGCATTTCTTTAGTAATTGAATTCCTACTTCTTTGTCTTTACACTCAAACTCTCCAATACATCCAATGTTTTTACCATCTACTTTTGGGGTATTAACGTAATAACAAGTGGCACTTGCTATTTCATTATTGTTTTCTTCGACAATTACTTTTATATTTTCTTCATTTAATATTTTAAAATTCATATATTTTCTCCTATACTATTTGAAAATATTGTATAAAACTTATAGCTAATGTTAGCAGTAAAACAATGCTCATATGCATATAACCATTGTTTATAGATATTTCTTCGTTTTTTACATCTTTTTTCTTAATACATATAAATATTGCACTTAAAATTAATGCAATAACCATTATCAACATCATTTCAACGCTTATAAATTTTCCAAATACTAATTTTTGTAATAATAAACTAGGTATGAAAATAAAGGCTATTCCTTTACTTGCAGAAATTAATATACTGTCTATACCTGAATAACCAAAATAGTATTTTAACCTTACAAATGTATTTATTATTAAATGCATACTATAGCAAGATGCATATATCATAAATAGTTCTTGTTTTAATCCAGTTATAGCTGCTAGTCCACATATAGCAGTTCCTATAATTATATTTGTTTCTATAATTCTTGCATCATATAAGTTCTTTTTCTCATTTTCTTTAACTTTTGGAAAATTCATTACAGTTAAGAAAAGTATTACTGGTGGAATTATTGCATAAATTCCATATAGTGTAATAGCTAAATATCCAACAACTATTGTTTCTACTAGAGCTAATTTGCTCCATGCTTTAACTCTATTAGCTATTGTTACGATCAAAAAGATAGCACCTAATATTATTAAATTTATTCTTAATTGTTCTAGTTCCAAACCAATATGTGTTGATAAAAATGCATATGTAGTTAATGGTATAAGCAAATTATCATTTCCAGTATGGGATATCATCTCAATTAAAGCAACATTAAATCCTATTATAGTTGCTATTATTAAAGTTTCTTCTCTTCCAACCTGTGTATATAATAATATTGGAACAAGTGTAACCATAAATGCAACCATAAAAAACATAAAACTTCCTTCTATGCTTTTACTATCCTCATTCAATTGTGCTAAATCTTTTTTGGCATAATTTTTTCCAATTAGTGCTGCTGTACTATCAGCAAAGGTAAGTACTAAAATTGGTACGCTATATAATATTTTATTTCCTTTTGATAAATAAAAAACTAAAAATACTGATATAATGAAAAATACTTCACCTAATGATTCTCTATCTACACTATACAAGACACTTCCTATGGAATTTTTTAACCTTGTGTGTTTTAAAATATACATAATAGCAAGGCCTATTAACGCTAATATTCCAACTGATAAATACGAAGTAAATATGTATGGTAATATAAGCATTGTAAGTCCCATTACTATATGAAATATTTTTCTTTTTGCTTCACTGTTTAAATTTTTCTCAAATATTTTTATAGATGTTAAAGCTGCAAACAAAATTAATGCAATTAGAAGAATACTTTTCCATTCTATAACCATTACTTTATCTCCTCTATTATAAAATTGCTATAAAAAAATGCTTTGTCCTTTTTTAATAAATTCTTTGATTCTTTTTCTTTATATTCTAAATTTTCGAAATATTTTGATGCTCTTTTATCTGCTAGCATATTCCAGTATGCAATTCTAGTTCCTTTGGGAGATTCATTAAGAATTTTTTCAAATATCTTGCACATTTGTGAATCATCCATATATTCAAAAATATCACTTAAATTATATTTAGTTATGGTTTCAGTGTCATTTCTTTCAAGAAAACTTTCTACTGATTCAGAAAGTAGTACAAGTTTATCAATATTATTTTTTATTGTTTCAAAGTTCTCTCTTCTATATGCTACTGGTAAAACGTTATCGTATTTTCCGTTTATTATATAATGTAAATAAGAGTTTTGAGAAGTATCTAATTCAGTTACTGCAAATTTAGTTCTTTCCAAAATATGTTCTGATACGTTAACATTTACATATCTAAAAAATGCTTTATCTCTACCAAGTTTTCCCATTATAGTTCTTGAGAAGAAAATTCTAAATAATAATTGCCATCTTAAATTATTCCACTTTTTATCATAAAATCTTATTCTTTCCCTTTTAGTCTTTTTCTCTAGTAATTCTTGTCTTGTTTTTTTAGTATGTATTAATGGTAATATCTTTTTTCCAAATATATTGAAATATTTTTCAAATTTTCCAGCATGTATAATTCCACTTTTTATAATATCTATATTTTCAGAAAAATAACTTTTTGTATTTTCACTTAAATTATCTTCAATTTTTTTAAATAATTTAAATCTATTATCAGCTTCAAATACTCCTAACAGTTTCATGCAATCTTCATATTCCAAATACTTATATGCAACTTTTTTTAATTCTGTACAAGCCATTTGATTCATGTTCAAATCAATTGCATATACAATATTAGGGTTTTTAGTTAATAAACTTAATGCATTTTCTCCCGCAGAAGCAATTGACAATATATTGTCCTTATTATTTATATCTAATGCCTCAATTAAAATTTCTGCATCTTCCCAGACTTGTGCATATCTTATTAAGTCGAATTTTGCATAATTTTCTACTTCACTTTTTACTAATTCTTTTGTTTCCATTATTTAAATAATCCTTCCTTGACGAATAAATCAAGTTTGAAAAAACACTTATATCTTTTGTTTAATTATTGTAAATATTTTATCAAATAAAATATTCTTTAACAATACAAAAATTTTCATATATTAAACAAAACTAAAAATCTAAATATTTATATTCTTGTATTTGATTATATAATGCTTTGTCCTTTTTATAGTAAAAAGACCATTCTTTATCTCCATATGAAAAGTGCCACCATTCTCCATCATATGGTGCAAATTCCTCTTCAAGCATTAATTTTCTTAATAATTTTCTATTTCTAATTGCATCTTCACTTATATTTTCATTTTTATAATAGCATTTATTTGAAGTATAATCTAAAATATCCGTTCCAAAATCCAATATACTTTTTGAAACATCATTATATATAGCTACATCTACTGCTCCTCCTGTTGGATGTCCAGCAACAGATGGGACAGCAATTTTCTCATGGATATATTCATATAAATCTATCTCATCTTTAAATTCATTTTTTGTATTTTTTAAAATCTCATTAAAATACATTTCTTGCTTCTTTATTTCTCTAAAACCATATACAACCAATATTTTATATGATCTATTGATAATTTTTAATTTTTTAGATATCTTAATTAATTTATCATATACTGTTTTTCTAATAGGTATTTGCTCGCCATATTCTAGCATATCCATTCCTTTTTTATACTTCCCAAAAACATACTCATCTTCTAATGGTATCAATATAAATTTTTCTTTATTTGTTTCTTTATCATAATCACTTATTGTTAATAAATCTCTATATTTCACAAAATTATTATTTAACATTTTTCCTCCTTAATATTTAATTTATAAATTTAAAGAATATATAATTCCATCATTTTCAACATTTCCTGAAATTATTGCTTTTTGAAATTTATTATTCTTATAATCTACACTTGCTGTAATTATTAAGCCTGATGGCTGCAATATATCAATTTTTTGACTTTGCTTTTTTAAATAAGATTCAACAATACACACTGCTGTACTTCCACTACCACAAGCCGTTTCATAAAATAGTGTATCTATATTCTTTACCCAAACAATTGGATTTATTTTTATTGTTTCTTTTTGTTTTTCACAGAACATTACACCAACCGCCGAATTATTTGCTAGATTATAATCATCAATCAAACTTCTTCCAATTTGTTTCAATTTATCTTTATCACATAAGTACTTTTGGGCTTTAAATTCTTTAATAACAATAATTGTAATTCCTTTTATCTCAACAATAAAAACTCCATTTTCCTTTTCTGTAATGATGTTACTATTTTTACATAATGGTATTTCACACCAAGCCTTTTTATCTTTATCTACACCTGCTATAATTTTATCTTTTGAATTTACACATATCTGTATTTTACCTTGCATTCCATCTAAATAGTTATACACAGCACTTCTAGTTGCGTTTCCACAAAATTCTCCTCCTGCCATTTGTAATTCTTTTTTTCCATTATTATTAATAAAACCAACTTGCTCAACATTGGTATGTTTCTTCATAATAGCATCATTAATCTTTTTCTTTATTTTTTTAGTATAGTTAGTACCATACACAAGTGCTGTATCATTGCCAGCTGGTCTATATATTGAATACTTAATTTGTTTCAATTTTTATCCCTCCAATTTTCTTTATTTCAATTTTTTTCATAATAATTATAAATTTTATATATTTTTAAACTTAATTTTATTAAAAAAAATAGATATACCACAAAAGACTATTTATAGAAATTTTTTTCCTACAAATAGTCTTTTTAAGTATATCTATTCTTAATATTTTTAAACTATCGTA
>CANQPZ010000044.1 GCA_947625895.1 uncultured Clostridia bacterium
GAAAAAGATCAAGTTAAAAATGTTATTATAGCTTATGAACCAATATGGGCTATAGGAACTGGAAAAACAGCAACATCTGAAGATGCTAATAATTCAATAAAATCAATTAGAAATGAAATTAGAAAAATATATGGTGATGATGTTGCAGAAGAAGTTATTATTCAATATGGAGGAAGTGTAAAATCTTCTAATGCAAAAGAATTGTTTACTACATCAGATATTGATGGAGGTTTAGTTGGAGGAGCTAGTTTAGTTCCAGATGAATTTGCAAAAATAGTAAAATATGACGATTAACAATAAAAGAAATTAAGGATACAGCTAGAAACTGTTCCTTAGGGGAGGAACGTAATAAAAAATGGATAAGAAAACTACAATGTTAATGATATTAGATGGTTTTGGAATTAATGAAAAAGAAGAAGGAAATGCTGTTAAACTTGCAAACATTCCAAATATCAGAAATGCTTTAAAACAATATC
Organism: uncultured Clostridia bacterium; assembly: GCA_947625895.1. Taxonomy (GTDB): domain Bacteria; phylum Bacillota; class Clostridia; order TANB77; family CAG-508; genus UMGS1994. The sequence goes on from CANQPZ010000044.1 coordinate 477, forward strand.
CAAATACTATAATACACACTAGTGGTTTAGATGTTGGACTTCCAGAAGGACAAATGGGAAATTCAGAAGTTGGACATACTAACATTGGTGCTGGTAGAATAATATACCAAGAATTAACTAGAATAACAAAATCAATAGAAGAGGGAGACTTTTTTAGTATTCCTGAATTTGTTACAGCAATAGAAAATTGTAAGAAAAATCATTCTAAATTACATATTATGGGACTACTTTCAGATGGAGGTGTTCATAGTCATCAACGTCATCTTTATGCATTACTAGAATTAGCAAAAAGAAAAGATTTTGAAGATGTTTATGTTCATTGCTTCCTAGATGGAAGAGATACACCACCTGCATCTGCAGAAGGATATCTTGCAGAACTTGAGAGCAAGATGAAAGAAAAAGGTGTAGGAAAAATTGCTACTATAGCTGGCAGATTCTATGCTATGGATAGAGATAAAAGATGGGAAAGAATTGAAAAAGCTTACAATGCTATGGTTTACGGAGAAGGAGATAAATTTTCTTCTGTTCCTGCTGCAATCGAAAATTCTTATCAAAAAGAAATCTTTGATGAATTTGTTGTTCCAACAGTTATTTGTAATGGTGATGAGCCTGTAGCTAAAATTTCTGAAAATGATTCTATAATTTTCTTTAATTTCAGACCAGACAGAGCAAGACAAATTACAAGAGCTATTGTTGATGAAAACTTTAATGGATTTGAAAGAAAATATTTTAAAACATATTTTGTTACATTTACAAATTATGATAGTACAATTCCAAATGTAAATATCGCTTTCAAGAAAGATGAAATAAGAAATACTTTTGGTGAGTACATCAGTAAAAAAGGTTTGACTCAATTACGTATAGCTGAAACTGAAAAATATGCACATGTTACATTCTTCTTTAATGGCGGAGAAGAAAAACAATATGAAGGTGAAGACAGAATATTAATTCCTTCACCTAAAGTTGAAACATATGATTTAAAACCTGAAATGAGTGCATATGAAGTTACAGAAAAAGTTATTGAAGCAATTAATTCGAAAAAATATGATAGTATAATATTGAATTTTGCAAATCCAGATATGGTAGGACATACAGGAAATATAGAAGCAACAATAAAAGCTCTAGAGGCATTAGATGAATGTGTAGGAAGAATAATAGAAACAATTCAAGCTAATGATGATATTCTATTAATTACTGCAGATCATGGAAATGCAGAGCAAATGATTGATTATAAAACAGGTGAATTGCATACAGCACATACAACAAACCCAGTTCCATTAGCAATTATAGGAAAAGAAGTGAAATTAAAAGAAGGTAGACTTGCTGATATAGCACCTACAATGCTTGATTTAATGGGGCTAGAAAAACCAGAAGAAATGACAGGTGAAAGTTTAATAGAGTAATATATACTTAAGAAAATGAGGTAAAAAATGTCTATTTCTAATCAAGAGAAAAGGATTTTTGAAGAAATACAAAAGAAATTATTTTATATGATTCCTGAAAAATGGAATGCAATATACTTATATGCATCAATATTAGAAGAAGATCTTCAAAGACCTGTTGGTGAAATGTATTTTTACTATTTACCAAAAGGTATACTGAAGAGAAATGCTGTAAATGTATATCAAATTCCTGCATTATTTAACATCGAAGAAGAAAGCTATAATAATGTAATTCAAAGTCTTTTTATGAGTATAAAAGATTTAAGAAATTTTCAGAAAAAATATAAACCTAATATTTGGTCAAATGTAACAATAATTATTAAAGATACTCAATTTACAATAGAATATTATTATGACGATATTGGAAAATTCTCAGAATTTAATCCTTATGAAAGGCATTTAATTTGGAGATATGAAAATCTTGGAATTGATCAAAATCTTATGACAAAAGAAGAAAAACAGATTATAACAAGATATGAAACAAGTAATTATAAATTGAGTAGACAAAATAGCGAAGTTTATAAAGAAAATGTATATATAAATGAAGCCAAAAATATTATTGATTATGAGAGAACTTTAACTGTAGAAGCAGCTATTGCATCTCAAAATATTGAGGAACAAAAAGAAAAAAAAGAGAAGAAGAAAAATAAAAAAGCAGATAAAGAAGAAAAAGAATCTTCAAAACAAGTTAATAACGATATTTTGTTTGACCGAGTAAAGAAGATGCAACAATCCGTTGAAAATAATGATTTTGAGGAAATAGATGATGACATGATTTTAAGTACAGAATTTATGAAACCAAAAGAACCTAAATAAAGGTTCTTTTTTTTACTTTTTTAATATAAAATTTTTTAAAATGTATTTAAATCTCTTATTTGCTAATACTAAAAATGAGGTGAATTAAAAATGAGAGATTTTTTAGGAATAGAAACATTAAAGGGGCTAGAAGTTTTAGATTCAAGAGGAAATCCAACAGTTCAAGTTGAAGTAATAACAGAAGGAGGATTTTCAGCAAAGGCAATAGCACCTTCAGGAGCTTCAACAGGAAAGTATGAAGCAGTGGAATTAAGAGATGGTGATAAAGATAGATTCAATGGAAAAGGAGTAAAAAATGCAGTAAAAAATGTTAATCTAAAGATAAAGAAAGCACTGACTGGAAAAAATGTTTATAATCAAAACGAAATTGATAATACACTTCTTGATTTAGATGGAACAGATGACAAAAGTGTACTAGGAGCAAATGCTACAATAGCAACTTCAATGGCTGTTGCAAGAGTAGCAGCAAGATCTTTAGGAATGCCATTATTTTCGTATCTTGGAGGAATAAGTGCAAATAAATTACCAATACCAATGCTTAATATTCTAAATGGAGGAAAACATGCAGCCAACAGTTTAAGTATTCAAGAATTTATGATTGTTCCAAAACGTGAAGATAATTATATGGATATATTAAAAAAGTGTGTTAAAGTTTATAATACGCTTAGAAATATATTGATTATAAAAGGATTTAATGTAGGTGTTGGAGATGAGGGAGGATTTGCACCAAATTTAAGCGAAGATGAAGATGCCATAAAATTTATTATGGAAGCAATAATTAAATCAGGATTTGAACCAGGAAAAGATTTTGGTATTGCTTTAGATGTGGCAGCAAGTGAAATGAAAAAAGAGGCGACTAAAGTTGCTAAAGATGGATATATGTTCTGGAAAATAGACAATTATAAATCTACTGATGATATGATAGGTTTTCTTGAAGCTTTAGTTGATAGATATCCAATTGTTTCTATTGAAGATGGATTAGATGAAGAAGATTGGAAGGGATGGACAAAACTTCAAAATAAATTAGGAAATAGAATTATGACTGTTGGTGATGACTTATATGTTACTAATCAATCAAGACTAGTTAAAGGAATTAAACAAAGAACTTCTAATTCTATTTTAATAAAGCCAAACCAAATAGGTACAGTTACAGAAACTATGGAAACTGTTAGACTTGCTCAAAATGCAGGAATGAAAGTTATAGTATCTCATAGATCTGGTGAAACTGAAGATACTTTTATTTCTGATTTGGCAGTTGGTGTTGGAGCTGATTATATTAAAACTGGTGCTCCTGCAAGAACAGATAGAGTTGCAAAATATAACAGATTGTTAAATATTGATGATATTTTGAAAAATTAGTGTTGATAAATTAATCGAAATAAATTATAATAGGAGGCGAGCTGAAAAAAGTTCGCCTTTTATTGGGGCGTCGCCAAGTGGTAAGGCATCGGACTCTGACTCCGACATTCGTAAGTTCGAATCTTACCGCCCCAGCCAAAGTTTTTATAAATCAATCAGTAAAACTGGTTGATTTTTTTATTTTATTAAGTTGATTTATAAAATTATTTAAAGTTCTATAAGTTATTGACACTAAAAATCTGTAAATATAAAATTAATGTGAAAAATAATTTGAGAAAAAATGAAAGGTGTAAAAAATGAAAAATAAAAAGATTTTAATCTTAATATTATTAGTTATTATAATGTTAGGAATATGTTTAATAATGGTTACTCTAAATCATAATTCAAAAGATGGTTTAAAAGATGATTCAGAATCAGAGGTTGAAATGGTAGAAGAAAAATTTTCTAAAATTGATCCTGAGGAATTTAAAAATAAAATTATAGAAGAATTAAAAAATACTAAATTAAATATAAGTGATAGTGAAAACAAAAATGAAGTTGTTACTAAATTTGATGATGGAGAAAAATTTCAAGGATATGTTTCAGCAATAATTACTGAGCAAAAGGATAATAAAGTAACGGCTACAGTAGAAATACCATGTTTTAAAATAAATTGTGATAGTGATGGAAACTTTAAAAATATAGAATATACTCTTGAAATTATGAAAGGAAACACTATTGGAAATGCAGTAAAAAATGTTTTAAAAAGAGATTATGGAATGGAAAACATAGATGCTGTTTTGGGTAGCGAAAAATTTAGAAAATTTATAGGAACAGGAACTTCTGGAACTGTATATTATTCAAGTAAAGAGCTTTTTGTAAAGACTATAAGTGAAATTACAGGACCAATTATGATAAATAACCACGAATATCAATTTAATGAGAATAATTGTCAGGATATAATTGATTTATATGACGAATATAAAACAGTAACTGTTGGAATAGATTTATAAAAATAATAGGAGGAAAAAATGAAAAAATCAAATTTATTTTTAATTATTGCTTCTATTGGAATAATAATAACTATTGCTTTAACTATAGGATATAAGTACTATGAAAAGAATGTATATCAAGAAGCTCTTTATCATGACGATAGTTTTATTCCAATATTTTATAGTGAAAATGATAGGTATTTTAATGATAGTGCGAAAGAAAAAAAGGAAGAAGCTCAACGTAGATTGGAAGATATTAAAAAACCTATGAATGTGATTGAAATTTCAACTTGGATAGCAGGTGGAATAACTGCAATATTACTTATTACGGGTATAGTGTTAAAAATAAAAGAAAAAGGTGGAATAAAATTTACTAAGAAAAATTTGATTAGATGTCTTATTATATTAGCTGTAATAATTGCATCAATAGGAATATATTTCTTAATTAGTCATTTTTTAAATAATCCTAAAGCAAATATGGATAAACAAATTGATAAATTAAGTCAGATAAATTCAAAAGAATTGGAAGAAAAAATAATTAAAAAAATAGAGGAAAATCCTAATATTAACATATCTAATAAATATATTAAAACAACAATTGGAAATCCAAATGCTATAGATAATGACTCTTTAGATTTTGATATGACTTTTCTAAAAGAAAAAAATAATTATGAAAACCTTGAAAATGTAGTATTTGCATTTTATGAAGGAAAAGATAGTGCTTTTGATGAAGAATGTCATCTTGAGATTCCTCTCTTTGTAATTGAAAGTGATGAGAATGGAAATTTTAAAAAAATATTATTTAATAATTCTTTAGGTGAAGATAATAGGTATAGTGCAGACCTTGTAAAAACAATCAAAGAAGTGTTTGAACAAGAATATCAGATTGGACTAGGAGCTTTGGGATGGATGGATGATAATTCTCAATATTATACTTATAATGATGAGAAAATGTATTTTATGTCACATGATAATACAGGAGAACTTATGCAAAGAGTTTTAATTGAATTCGACGGTAGAGGTCGTACACTTTCAGCAAAATTACCTGAATTACCAAATCCGATGATTATGAGTAGTTTTGGATTATAAATTAAACAAGAATAAGCAATATAACTGTTTATATTGCTTATTTTTTGCTTAAACAAATTGCTTAATAGTTCGTTTTTTGTTGATATATGAACCAGAATCTGATATAATGGCACCAGTTAATTTAATTGGAGAAACATATGAATAATATAATTGGAATTATCATAATGAGTATATACATTGGAGCAGTTTTAATCGTATCAAAATTTATTTCAAAATTAGGGGAAGAAGCTGGAAGAAAATTTGTACATATAATGCTTGCAAATGTTTGGCTTTTTATGATTTATTTTTTTGACTCTGTTATATGGGCAAGCATTTTACCAGCAGCTTTTGTTGTTATTAATTCACTTTCCTATAAATTCAATATCATGAAATCTATTGAAAGAGAAGAGAATGATGGCTTTGGAACAATTTATTATGCTATGTCATTGCTAATTATTTCTGTTTTTACTTTCCTTATTGGAAAACCGGTTATTGGACTATTAGGTGTTTTAATAATGGGTTATGGTGATGGCTTTGCTGCTATTATTGGTCAAAAAATAAAAAGTAAAAAATATAAAATTGGAAATAGCCAAAAAAGTTTTGCTGGTTCTTTGACAATGTTTCTTATTAGTTTAGTGTTGTCATTAGTAATTTTAAAAATTTTAGGTGTAAATTACTTCATATTAAGATCTATAGGAATTGCAGTTGCTGCAACAATTTTAGAAGCAATTTCTATAAAAGGATTAGACAATATTACAGTACCAGTAATTGTAACTTTACTAACATTTTTTTCAATATAATATTTGACTAAATAAAGAGGGATATAGAAGATGTTTATTGAGAATATTAATTCTCCAGAGGATGTAAAAAAATTAAATTTAAAAGAAAAAAATATTTTGGCAGAAGAACTAAGAAAGATGATAATTGACACTGTTTCTGAAAATGGTGGACATTTAGCATCTAATTTAGGTACAGTAGAACTTACAATTGCTCTTCATTCTTGTTTTGATATGCCAAAAGATAAAATAGTTTGGGATGTTGGACATCAAACTTATGCACATAAAATCCTAACAGGAAGAAGAAAAAAATTTAATACTTTAAGAAAAATGGGAGGTATTGCTGGATTTCCAAGAACTTCAGAATCAGAATATGATAGTTTTGATACTGGACATAGTAGTACATCTATTTCTGTTGCGTTGGGATTTGCGCGTGCTAGAGACATATTAAAAAAAGATAATAAAGTTGTTGCTGTTATTGGAGATGGTGCATTAACTGGAGGTATGGCTCTTGAGGCTTTAAATGATGCAGGAATAAGTAAGACTAACTTAATTGTAATTCTAAATGATAATGAAATGAGTATTTCAAAAAATACTGGTGGATTATCAATGTTTTTAGCAAAATTGAGAACTAAAAAATTGTATATTCATTCAAATGTAACTGTTAAAAACTTTGTTAGAAAAATACCTTTGATTGGTGATGCAATAGTAAATTTTGTTATTAAATTTAAAAATAGTATAAAACAATTCATTATTCCTAAAATGTATTTAGAAAATATAGGTTTTAAATACTTAGGACCTGTTGATGGACATGATATTAAAGCTTTAGAGGATATATTTAATGTAAGTAAAAGATTAGATGGACCAGTTTTAATACATGTTATTACTAAAAAGGGAAAAGGATATAAATTAGCAGAAGAAAATCCTGATAAATATCATTCTACGTCACCATTTGATATAGAAACTGGAGAGAAAAAAGTTAAAGGTAAAAAAGATTATTCAAAAGCAATGGGTGAAATCCTAGTAAAACTTGCTGAAAAAGATGAAAGAATTGTTGCTGTTACAGCTGCAATGCAAGATGGAACTGGACTTACTGAATTTGCTCAAAAGTTTCCAGAAAGATTTTTTGATGTAGAAATTGCTGAACAACATGCTATAGGAATGGTAGCAGGTATGGCAAAGGAAGGAATAAAACCTGTTTTACCAATTTATTCTTCATTCTTACAAAGAGGATATGATCAACTTGTTCATGATGTCGCTATGCAGGAATTACCTGTTGTGATATGCGTTGATAGAGCTGGAATTGTTGGAAATGATGGTGAAACACACCAAGGAATATTAGACCTATCTTTTTTAAATACTATTCCAAAAATGAATATAATGGCACCTAAGAACTTTGAAGAACTAGAATTAATGATGGAATTTGCAATAAAACTTGATAAGCCAATAGCAATTAGATATCCAAGAGGTGGAGAAGGTTCTTATAAATTTAAAAAGTCAAAAAGAATAAAATTAGGTAAAGCAGAAGTTATAAGAAAAGGGAAAGATGTTACAATATTAGCTATTGGAAAGATGGTTTCATATGCAATGGAAGTTGCAAAAAATCTTAGAAAAGAAGAAATAGATGCAGAAGTTATTAATGCAAGATTTCTAAAACCTTTAGATGTAGATACGATAAAAACGTCAGTAGACAAAACTAAAAAGTTAGTTACAATAGAGGATAATATTATTAATTGTGGATTAGCAAGCTGTGTTAAGAATATAATTAATAATGAAGAAGTTTTAAGTATTGCTTATCCAGAAGAATTTATTAAACATGGAAGCATTTCAGAAATAGAAGAAAAATATGGATTAGATGTTGAATCTATAACAAGAAAGGTTGAAAAATTTTTGGAAAAAGATGATGCAAAATAAATTTGAAAAAGATAGTGATAAAATTTTAATTTCAAAAATTCTTGATAAGAAAAAATTTTGTGATTCAAAAAATAAAATAACTTACTCTGATTTTTTAAATCAACAAGAAAAAAATCTGATTTTAAAGAATATAAAATTAGATAATTACTTTTTCTTTGGTGGAATTCCAAATGCTGAAAGAGAAATATTATTTTTTTATCCAGAAAAGATTAGCGAAGAAATTGCTAAAAAATCCTTGGATTCTATAATTACTGGAATAAGAATTACTTTACCAAATGAAAATTTTGGAACATTTGAACATAGAAATTATTTATCTGCATTAATGAAAATTGGAATATCGAGAGAAAAAATCGGAGACATAATTGTTGATGATAAGGGAGCAGATATAATTATTTTTCAAGCTAATAAAGAATATATAATGCTGTCACTTAGTCAGTTAACAAGATTTAGAAAAGCTAAAATTGAGGAAGTTGATTTAAGTAATTTGAGAAATAAAGTAGATAATTTCGAAATAAAAAGCATCATAGTTTCAAGTATGAGAGTTGACAATATTGTTTCAGAACTGACTAACTGTTCGAGAACTAAGTCTGAAGAATATATTGAAAATGAAAGAGTCTTTGTTAATTATGAGTTAGCCTTGAAAAATTCAAAAATGCTCGAAATTGGTGATGTTGTGACTGTTAGAGGAAAAGGAAAATTTATAATCGATGAACTAAATAGAAACACCAAAAGTGGTAAGTATGTACTTACAGTACGAAAATATAAATAAAATGTTGCATAATTTTATTTGAAAATATATAATAAAAAATAATTTGATATAAAGGTGAATTGTGTTTATGAATAGAACAAAGAGAAAAATCTTTGAAGCTTCAATGAAATTATTTGCAGAAAAAGGTTATGATGCGACAAGTGTTGAAGAAATTACTGCAACAGTTGGTGTGGCAAAGGGAACACTTTATTATCATTTTTCTAGTAAAGAGGAAATATATAATTTCCTTCTTGAAGAAGGAACAAAATTATTAATAAATAATATAGATCTAAAAATCTCAAAATTTAAAAATGCAATAGATAAACTTCGTGCTGTAGCTTTACTTCAACTTAGAATCATTAGTAAATATGAAAATTTAATTACTATTTATTTATCTCAAGTTTGGGGAAATGATTCAAGAAATCAAAAATGTCAAAAATATATAAATACATACATAGACAAAATTGAAGAAATTGTTAAAGAAGGAATTGAAAGCGGAGAACTAAAGAAAGGCAATAGTAGAATTATTGCTTCAGAAATATTTTCTTTTACTTGTACAGGACTTATATATAAGAGAAAATTAAATCAACCTATTGATTTAAAAGAAATGTGTTCAGAATTTGATAATATGATTTATGGTTTATTAAATAAATAAATTTTATTATATGTTTTCGTTATATCTAGAAAGGAATGAAATAAAAAATGGGTAAAGGAATTTACGAATTTGAGAAAATTACAGATTTAAAGGATATGATTAATAAATCTGCAAAGAAGTATGCAGATGAAGATGCTTTTAAATTTAAAACAAATGAACCTGGAAAATTTAAAATAATAACATACAAAGAATTTATCGAACAAGTAAATGATTTAGGAACATCTCTTATCAATTTAGGATTAAAAGATAAGAGAATAGCTGTAATTTCTGAAAATAGATATGAATGGTGTGTGGCTTATTTAGCAGCTGTTTGTGGTACTGGTATAGTTGTACCATTAGACAGATCTTTACCAGCAAATGAAATTAAAAGTTTAATTAAAAGATCTGAAGCGGAAGTAATTATATATAGTAGTAAATATGATGAAATCATGAAAGAGATTAAAAAATCTAATGATTCAAAACTTAAATATTTTATTTCTATGGACTTGAAAAAAGAAAAGGACAAAGTATTATCTTTATATGAACTAATTGATAATGGAAAGAAATTATTAGATGATGGAGATAAGAGATTTATAGAGGCAAAAATAGATCCAGAAAAAATGTCAATTATGCTTTTCACATCTGGTACTACTGCAATTTCAAAAGCAGTTGCTTTATCACATAAAAATATTTGTACAAATCTTCAAGATATAGCATCAATGTTTGATATAAATCCTAATGATACATTCCTTTCATTTTTACCTTTACATCATACATTTGAATCAACAGTTGGATTCTTATATCCATTGTATGCTGGTGGATGTATCGCATATTGTGATGGTGTAAAACATTTAGCTGAAAACATTAAAGAATATCAAATTACTGCAATGATTTCTGTTCCAATCTTATATGAAAATATGTATAAAAAAGTTATAAGAGGAATAGCTAAAAAAGGAAAACTTGAGAAATTCCAAAAAGGTTTAAAGATTAGTAAATTCTTAAGAAAATATTTACATATAGATTTAAGAAGAAAAATATTTAGTGAAATTCATGAATTATTAGGAGGAAAAGTAAGATTATTTATTAATGGTGCTGCTGCATTAGATCCTGAAGTAGAACAAGGATTTAATGATATAGGTATTAATATGGCACAAGGATATGGTCTTACTGAAACTTCACCAGTTTTAACAGCTGGAAATGGATATCCAAAATATTCTAGAAACGGTTCTGTTGGAAAACCTTTCCCAAGTGTTGAAGTAAAAATAGATGATCCAGATGAAAATGGAAT
>CANQPZ010000045.1 GCA_947625895.1 uncultured Clostridia bacterium
CATAATATATTCTAATTTATTTATATGTCACAATAAGCATAACGTGTTATATCTGTATTAAGATAATTATCTATTTTGCTTTTAGATTTTTCAGAAATATCATATATCCTTTTATTATTAACTATTGGATTTATGTATCTTCTTTTCACATTCATATCTACACAAAATTTATCTTTCTTATATTCATCACATTCAATAAATTTTGTACAATTCATAAATTGCTTAAAAGGCTTTGAAATGTTTGTGTCTTCGCAACTTTCGATTAATTGAATAATCTTTTTCTCAGGATATTTGTATAAATCTTCTTTAAAAATAAACTTTTTCTCGTACATCTTTTTAATTGTATCTGCAAAAAAATACATTGTTATTGTATCTTCTGCATTAATCCATAATGGCCATAATTGACTAGCACCATTAATAAATTTATCAGCTATTTCAACGTCTTTAAAGGCAAGTTCTATTTTTCCGTTTTCATTTTTCGTAATGAAAATATTGTCATATATCTCTTTTATTTCATCTATATTCCAGACTTTTTTATAATGAACTCCATTCATAAAAGTATATTCTAATCTATCTGCAGAAAGCTTTGGTGTTTCATTATCTGCAATAGGATAAATCTTATAATCACAAACTTCTTCTAGTTTAATATTGTCTCTTTCTAGTAATTGCATTATTTCTTTTGAATTGTAAATAACGTCTTTTGTTTCTTCCTCGGTTGATTCTTGTTTTTTAGCGTCACCATTCAAGAAATCTATGCAATGTTTAAATGCAGGACTAGATATATCATGTAATAAACCCGCTATTGTTTGCTTTTTATCCTTTGTGAAATTCCAGATTATCAAAGCAACTCCTATGCTATGCTTCAAAACCGAATATATTTCTTCTTGAGAAGATGAATATATTTTTCTCCAATATCCTCCACAAATTTGATTAATCCCATCTAGTTTTTGCATTTCAGTTGTTTCTATATAATCATTTAAAAATAAGGGGAATTCTTTTGATAATACTTTGTAGTACTCTTTTGTTTGCAATGATAGTGTATCTATATAACTCACTTTCTTATCTCCTATAATTTAAATTCTGATATAATATATAACACTTATTTAGCAATTTATCAAGAATATGTAATTGTATCTTTTTACTAAAAGCAAAAATAAGACGTATAGAACGTCTTATTTTTATATTATTTATAAAATTTTAAGATACAGCCACCAAAACTACAGCAAGTATTGCAACAACAGCTAAAATAGCAACAAGCCAGAACCACCATTTTGTAAAAATTCCTCCAGAAGAACTACTCATCTGTGTTTCTGTATTGCTTGCATTATTTTCAATGCCATTATCATCTTTAGGCATATTATTTAAGTCGTTTTCATGTTTTGCCCTTTCAGCTGAAACACTTGAACTTAATTCTTGTTGATTTGGTGATAGTTGACCATTATATAAATTTAAATTAGATTGATTTCCATTTGCATCATTACCATTATGAACAGATAATGTTGAACTATCAATAGCTGGTTGATAAACATCATCAACATCCATATTAACTGGATGTGGCTGATAAATTTTTTCAACTTGCATTTCTGGTTCAGGTGTTTGATTTATATTTGGTTGCATCTGATTTATATTTTGCTGTGGTACTTGATTTACATTTGGTTGTACCTGATTTATGTTCTGCCCAAGCACTTGATTTACATTTGGCTGAGCTGGATTTACGTTTTGTTGTGGTGCCTGATTTACATTAGGTTGCACCTGATTTATGTTTTGCTGTGGTACTTGATTTACATTTGGCTGCACCTGATTTATGTTTTGCTGTGGCATTTGATTTACATTTGGCTGCACCTGATTTACGTTTTGCTGTGGCACTTGATTTACATTTGGTGCTACCTGATTTATGTTTTGCTGTGGTACTTGATTTACATTAGACTGCATCTGATTTACGTTTTGCTGTGGCATTTGATTTACATTTGGCTGTACATTATTTAAATTCTGTTGTAATATAGGATTCACCTTTTGCCCTATACCATTTGTATTTTGCTCAGGCATCAAATTCGAATTATGTTGCATTCCATTAACATCTTGTATAGATACTTGATTATTATTTGGCTGAACGTTATTTACATTTTGCTCAGTTTGAACATTACTTTCATTTTGCATATCAGGTGTTTCGTTAATTACTTTTTCATCATTATTTTCCACGTCCATATTTCTTCTCCTTCGTAAATATAATAAAATTATATATTATAAAAAGTTTTTCTACAACATTTTTTAAATATTAAAATATTCTTTATTTAAAACTTTTCTTTTTTCTTTCCAGTTTGGCATATATATAGCTACAAAATTATAAAAATCTTTGCTGTGATTTCTATATTTAAAATGAGATAATTCATGTATAACTACATACTCTACACAATCAATTGGAGTCTTGATTAAGCTTAAATTAAAAACAACTTTATTTTTGAAAGGAAAACAACATCCCCATCTACTCTTCATTTTCCTAACATTAATTTCTGGATATTTTATGTTATATTTATCTAATAACTTTTCTTTATATTTGTGAACTAACTTATTTAATACATCAAGCTCAAATTCTTTTAACCAATTATCGTACATTTTTTGCAAGTAATCAATATTATTTAAATATTTTTCCTTTACAATAATTTGAATTGTTTTATCTTGTTTTATTATATTATTTACTTTTCCTTGTAAAATTACTAATTTATATTTTTCTCCTAGTATATAAACAATGTTTCCATTTTTAATTTCTTTATCTTCTTCATTGCTTTTCAAAGAATCCATCACAGTCATTTGTTTATTTATCCAATTTATTTTTTCTTTTACAAATGCTTTTGCTTTTTCAGATGACATTCTCATCGGTATAGAAATTATAATCTTTTTATCTTTATCGACTCTAAGATTCATGTTTTTTATTTTCTTTCTGTATATATAAAAATCTATTTTTTTGCCATCTATTATTATATAGCTTTTTTCAAATAATTCTTTCACGTGTTTTACCTTTCTTTTATGAATATCATTTTAGCATAATAAGTATTTAAAATCTAGATTTTGCAATTTACATTTTTAATATAGTGGTCTATAATTTAAAATATAATTTGAAAGGAATAATAAAGTGAATAGTTTAGAATATTTAAATAAAATAGTAGATGTAAAAGTAGATCGAAAATTAGGTAGCAAACATCCTAAACATGGATTTATATATCCTGTTAATTATGGATTTGTTCCTAATACAATTAGTGGTGATGGCGAGGAATTAGATTGTTATATTTTAGGTATATATGATCCAATAGATAATTTTACTGGTAAATGTATTGCAGTAATTCATAGATTAAATGATAACGATGATAAACTTATTATCGTTCCTGAAAATCAGACATTTACATCAGAACAAATACGTGCACTAACAGATTTTCAAGAGAGATTTTTTAAGAGTGAAATTATTACAAACTTAGAATTTAATAAAAATATTCCTGAACTTTCTGTAACTAACTTAGAAAGCAGCTTATCTTTTTATAAAACTATAGGCTTTAAAATAGAATATGAAAGACCTGAAAATAAATTTGCTTTTATTTCTTTAAAAGAATTTCAATTTATGTTGCAAGAAATATCAGAAGATGATAAATGGCAAGTATCACCTCTTACATATCCTTTTGGGAATGGAATAAACTTTCAATTAGAAGTTACCAATTTAAATGAAATATATAATAACTTAAAGAATAGCAATTATAAAATAAGCTTTGATATAGAAGAGAATTGGTATAGACAAGATGATAAACTTTTAGGTAATAAAGAATTCTTAGTACAAGATCCAGATGGATATTTACTTCGATTTTTCGAAGATTTAGGAGAAAAGAAAAATGAGAAAGAGTAATGAATAAATTCATTACTCTTTTTATCTTAAAATTTTAATACTTTTATACTTTCGATATCTATTCCATATTTTGAATAAACACTTGTAACATCTAAAGTAGTTACTTTTTCTCTGTCAATTTTCAATTTATCTATCATTTTTTCAACCGCTTCTGCACTCTTTCCTTCAATTTCTAAATAAGTCGGAATCAATGGCCATGAATCTATATCTAGTTCAACATCATCAAGTACATATTGGATTCTGCGGTTTTCTTGATATCCTTTATGCTTAAATCCAATTTTTTCTAATAATTCGTTTGTATCTTCAAAATTAGATACTTCAATTTCTAGTTCTTTTGTTCCATCTATTGTTTTTGATTTAATATCTTTAAATGTAAGTGTTGTTTTCTTGCCATTTGTACGTAATCTAATCCACTTACCATCCTCTTTTGGTTTAAGATCATAGACATATCTTTTTTGTTCAAATTCACCTTTTTTTGTTGCTCCTAGTTTTTCCAACTTTCTAATAATTTCTTCTTTATTAATTTCTAAGCATCTTACTTCATACTCTGTTCTCATATAATATAACCTCAATACTAATTATATTTTTAACTTTCATTATTACTTTCTTATGTTTTCTTTCTATTAATAATTTGTGATATTTTAGCTCTTACAAAAGTAGCAATTATTATACCACTAGTATCAATTAAAACATCTCTTAATTCACCACTTCTTCCATTAACAAATTTTTGATGTAATTCATCAGTCATAGCATACAAAAATCCAAATATAATTGTTAATATTATTTTATTTCTTAAGCTTAAATCAAATGTATTAATAAATCCAAAAATAAGTACTCCACCTAAAAAATAAATTGAAAAATGAGCTATTTTTCTAACAATAAAACTAATTGAATTATGAATTTCTCTTAATTCACTTTCTTCTTTCCCTTTAAAAAAATCTGCAACTACTCTATTAGTAAAAATATTACTTAAAGCTTTTGAATCATCTCCATTTTGAGAAGAAAAGCCAAAAATTAAACACATCCAAATTAAAATTAATAAAAAATATATTACTCTCTTTGTCACTTTTTTCTCCAATTAACCTTTGTATTTTTATTTAATATGATTTTTCGTATAATTCCATGAATCTTTACACATCTCTTCTAGACTTCTAGTTGCAACCCAACCTAATTCTTCTTTTGCCTTTGTAGGATCTGCATAGCATGCAGCAATATCTCCTGGTCTACGTGGTGAAATTTCATAATCTATTTTTATATTATTTGCTTTTTCAAATGCTTTAACTATATCTAAAACAGAATATCCTGTTCCTGTTCCCAAATTATAAACTTCGACTCCACCAGACATTGTCTTAATTTTATCTAGAGATTTTAAGTGTCCAATTGCTAAATCAACAACATGTATATAATCTCTAACTCCAGTTCCATCATGTGTATTATAATCATTTCCAAATACACTCAATTTTTTTAATTTTCCACAAGCTACATAATTTATAAATGGCATTAAATTATTTGGAATTCCATTAGGTTCTTCCCCAATTTCTCCACTTGTATGTGCACCAATTGGATTAAAATATCTTAGTAAAATTACATTCCATTCATTATCAGCTTTTTGGATATCTGTCAAAATTCTTTCAATCATTAATTTAGTTGTTCCATATGGATTTGTTGTTGAAAGTGGAAAATCTTCTTTTATTGGAAGTGTTTTAGGATCACCATAAACTGTAGCTGAAGAACTGAATACTATATTTTTGCAATTATATTTTCTCATTAAATCAACTAATACTAATGTTCCCGTAACATTGTTATGATAATATTCTATTGGTTTTTTGCAAGATTCTCCAACTGCTTTTAAACCAGCAAAATGAATTACATCTGTAATATTATTTTCTTTAAAAACTTCTTCTAATTTTTCTCTATCTAAAATATCTACTTTATAGAACTTAAAATCTTTTCCAGTAATTTTTTTAATTTTATCACACATTTCTATTTTACTATTAGAAAGATTATCAACTATAACAATGTCTTCTCCTCTATTTAATAGTTCTACAACTGTGTGGCTTCCTATAAAACCAGTACCACCTGTTACCAATATTGACATAAAAAACCTCCTAAAAATTTTATAGATATATAATAACATAAAAGGTGAAAAAATATCAATTTTTTCACCTTTATATTTTTATTTTCTCAATGATATCATTGAATTCATAATTGTAATTAATGAAACACCCACATCTGCAAAAACAGCTAACCACATATCTGCAATTCCAATTATTCCTAAGAATAACACAATTAGTTTCGCAAGAATAGCAAATATAATATTTTGTTTTACAACACATATTGTTTTTTTAGAGATTTTTATTGCCTCTGAGATCTTTAAAAGATCATCATTCATTATAACAACATCAGCAGCTTCAATTGCCGCATCAGCTCCAATTCCTCCCATTGCAATTCCAACATCAGCTCTTGCTAAACAAGGACTATCATTTATTCCATCACCAACAAAAATTACTTTTCCAGATTTTTCTATTGTTTTTTCTAACTTTTCTAGCTTTTGATCTGGTAATAATTCTCCTTCACTATAATCAATTCCTGCCTCTTTTGCAATCTGCATGCCTATATTTTTATCATCACCTGTAAACATATATGTTTCTTTAATATTCATTTTTTTCATACTTTTTATTGCATTTTTTGTAGTATCTTTTATTTTATCTGCAATAATAAGATGTCCTTTATAATCATTTTCTACTGCAACGTATATTATTGTTCCAATTTCATTTACTTCATCAAAAGTAATTTTATTATCATTCATTAATTTTGCATTACCAATTAAAGTATTTTTACCAAAAATTTTTGCTTTAAGACCTTCTCCAGCAATTTCTTCTATATCACTAACTTGAGTTTCATCATAAGGTCCATTATACTTATTTCTTATAGAAATAGCTAAAGGATGATTTGAATACATTTCACCATATGCTGTTATTTTTAATAGTTCTTCTTCTGAAATATTATTAGGAACTACTTTTTGTATTTCAAAAATTCCTTCAGTAATCGTTCCTGTTTTATCAAAAACTATAGTTTTTGCCTTAGTTAAACTTTCTAAATAATTACTACCTTTTATTAAGATACCATGTCTAGAAGCATTACCTAATCCAGCAAAGAATCCTAGAGGAACTGATATTACTAAAGCACATGGACACGAGATAACTAAAAATATTAACGCTCTATACACCCATTCTCTAAGGTCTAATCCTAAAATCACAGTCGGAATAACTGCAATTAACACAGCTAACAAGCAAACAATCGGAGTATATACTTTAGCAAATTTAGTTATAAAATTTTCAGTTTTAGCTTTTTTAGAAGTTGCTTCTTCAACTAATTCTAATATTTTACTAGCAGTAGATTCGCCAAATTCCTTAGTAACTTTAATTTCTAAAACACTATTTAAGTTAATACTTCCACTATAAACTGTGTCATTTTCTGAAACACTTTTTGGAACTGATTCTCCAGTTACAGTTTTAGTATCTAACATAGAATTTCCATTAATAATTACTCCATCTAAAGGAATCTTTTCCCCAGGTTTAACAACAATAGTATCACCTATATGAACGTTTTCTGGTTTAACTTGAGTAAGTTTATCATCTTTTTTTATTGTAGCAATATCAGGTCTAATTTCCATAAGTTCCTTTATTGCATCTCTTGATCTATCAACTGCAATATCTTGTAATGTTTCTCCGATTTTATATAATAACATAACAGCTATCGCTTCTGGATATTCATGTATAATAAGTGCTCCAATTGTTGCAACTACCATTAGAAAATTTTCATCAAATATTTCACCTTTAAAAAGGTTTTTAACAGCTTTTAATAAAATATCAAATCCAATAAATAGATATGCTAATATATAAAGTATCATTGAATATGTTTCATTATTGCAAAAAAATGAAATTATAGATAATGTAATTGCTAAAATAACTCCAAAAATAAAACTCTTCTTCATAACATATGCTCCTATTAATTTTCTTTTTCTAAAACATGTTCTAAAGCTTTTTCAAATATATCTTTAACATGTTCATCAACTAAAGAATAAATAACCATTTTTCCTTCTTTTCTAAACTTTACTAATTTAGCATCTCTTAAAGTTCTTAATTGATGTGATATTGCAGATTTTGTCATTCCAAGTAATGCTGCTAAATCACATACACACATATCACTTTTATCTAACGCCCACATCATTTTAGCTCTTGTACTATCACCTAATATCTTAAAGAAATCTGAAACATCAAAAATTGTATCATCATCAATCATCTGTTTTCTAACATTTTCTACGATTTCTTCGTCTAATACTTCACATTCAAAATCTTCCATATAACCTCCATTGTATAATCTTTTTCTCTAGTAAATATTTTGTACAGTTGAATAGTTGTTCAACTGTTACTATTATTATAGTTGAATAGTTGTTCAACTGTCAATACTTTTTACAAAATATTTTTAAACAAATAAAAAAGGCTTTAATCAATTAATGATTAAAGCCTTTTTACTCGTTCATAATTAATCATAAAATCCATAGTTATTTATATAAGCATATCCACTCATTTCTGTTGTTCCTACAAATTCGTCTATACCTAAATCGTTTCTTGAAATTAAATTTTTATCATAACATAGATATTGTACTAATCTATACAATCTTGTATTAGGTGAATAGCTAAATACTAGATTATGGCACTCAGCAAGCTCATCTTTGCCATTTTCATATACAAAAATAATATAATTATTTTTTGAACTCATTATTGTATCAATTGAACAAGGAGTAAAGCAATATAAATTAAAGTCTTCTGTTGAAGAATATGCCATTCTATCTTCTGAAACTTCATATAAATGATTAAAATTATCATCATTATTATTAAATAAATAAAAGCCGTCTTCATTTCCGTTTTTTACATAAATTTTCTCTGGAGCCTTATGAACATAGTCACATTTTTGATATTCATTTCCATACTCTTCTTCATCTTTCTGAACTGCAGCCTGAAGTTCAGCTCTTTTTATACTATCTTTATCTTCCTTTTTAAATTGACTACCACATAACAGACATACAATAACTAATAAAAATATAATAAAGATAAATAAAATAATTTTTTGCTTATCAGATAATTTACTCATACTTTTAATCCCTTCTTATATATACAGAAACACTTCCTGCATTTACAGGAAAATTTCCAAATCCTTCTGAATCAATATATATTTCTTCATTTCTATGTCCTAATGCATCTACAAAACATTTATTTTCTAATTCTCTACCAACATACATTCTTTTACTGCCTTCATATTTATCTGAAATAATAACAGCTAATCCGGATTTATTATGTTCATCATCACCTAAACGTGTGAAACCAACAATATCACAATCATCAAAATAATCTACTTGCTCACCATAAGCTTTATCTCTTCTAAGTCCCATTAGAACTTTTAAATTTTCAACTGGCTCAATATCATCATGTACTATTCCATAATAATCACCATAAAATACACATGGATATCCTTCTTGTCTTAATAAAATAATGGCATACGCAATTTCTTTAAACCAGTTCATGACCCATGATTCCAAACCTTGTCCAGGTTGAGTATCATGATTGTCCACAAAAGTAACAGCCATACTTGGATTATTTTTCATTAATGTATTATCTAATAATTTTGACATATCAAAATCACCATTTGAAATTGATGCATGATAAAAATTATAATGTAAAGGCACATCAAATAATGATAATTCTCCTTCAGTTTTTGAAATATAGTCTTGAAGATCATTTATATTTGATGACCAATATTCTCCAACCGAAAACAACTCTTCATTCGTTTTTTCTCTTAAAGTTTTTATAAAATCTTTTATAAATTCAGACTCTATATGCTTTACAGCATCAAATCTAAAGCCATTCACACCTGTTGTCTCTAAGTACCATTTTCCCCATTTCTTGCACTCTTTAACAACTTCTGGATTAGCAAAATCTAAGTCTGCTCCCATCAAATAATCAAAATTTCCATTTTCTTTATCAACGTTCATTTGCCATGTCTTATCTTTTAATTTAAACAAGGCTGTTTCTTTTTTTCTAAAATCATAATCTATTCCGCTAAAATGTGTCCAATTCCATTCGAAATCAGAATATTTATGATTTCTACCTGGAAATACAAATTTTGTTGCTACTAAAACTGTATGCTCTTCTCCCTCTTCGACATTATGGTCAGTCCAACTGCATTTTACAGCTTTTATCGTTTGTAATTCATCAGCACCCATTTTATGATTTAAAACTATATCTGCATAGACTTCAATTCCTTGCTGTTGCAGAGAAATTATTGCATCCAAATATTCTTCTTTAGTTCCATATTTTGTTGAAACAGAACCCTTTTGGTCAAATTCTCCTAAATCATATAAATCATATGCTGCATACCCTACATCATTTTCTCCTGTAAGAGCTTTGTATGCAGGTGGTAACCATATGGCAGTAATTCCGTCTCTAAAAAGCTCCTCTCCTTTTTTCTTAACAGTATTCCACAAATTTTTATTGCAATTCAAGTACCATTCAAAGTACTGCATCATTATTCCGTTAATGTCTTTTTTCATTTCTCAACTCTTTTCTTTTGTTATTCTGCATTTTTTATTTCTTGAATTTTCTCATTCTTTTGAACTTCTGGCTCTAAAAATTGAAAACATTTTTTGTTTTTACTCATTACAGAAATTCCAACATCCAGATCATTTCTTAATCTTTTGCTAGCATATTTAATAATTATAGGCTTTTCTTCAATTGCCTTTAATATAACTTCTTTATCATCTCTCATTTCTGGTGAAGCAAAATATAATATTTGTCCAGACTTTTCAAGTCCTGCCAATAGTAATTCTTTATCATCCTTTAAATCATCGTCTACATAGCAATATGTCCAACCCAGTCTACTTACAGACTCATAAACAATTTCTCTATCTTTTCTTAAATTGTTACCAGCAAATTCTAATGCTTCAGGATTATTTTTTACAGCTTTATACACAATCTCTTTATCATTATGAAAAGAATTTGCAGCAAATTCAAGTAATTTGCCGTTTTCTTGCACTGCATTTAGAACATAATCTCTATCATTTGCATTTTTTTTCATATTAGTAATCTCAATTGCTTCTGGCATACAAATTACATCTCCCTTTTTATATATCAAATTTTATATTTAAGGAATTTAAAAATCAATAAATTTAACAGAATTGTAATAGAATATTTCTTTATAGAATAAAAGCGGACAATATGTAATCTGCAAAAGGAAAAAATATTCTGAATTGTCCGCGTCTTTGTTCTAAACGCCAAATTTTTGTTAAAAAATTTGTGTGCAAATTTGGCGAAGCCTTTATATTATAGGAAATTCGGAGAACTTTC
>CANQPZ010000046.1 GCA_947625895.1 uncultured Clostridia bacterium
TCGTTATTAGCAATATAAGGTACTCAAACTATATATTTTTCAAAAAAGTGTGACATATGTTTGACTAACCTACATTATAGTTTTATGTACTTCTTATAATTAATTTGAATTTTCCATTAAAATGTTGTATACTAATACACAGTTTTATATTGAGGAGGTTACTATCAATGTTAAATGCAATAGGTGTTACTGTGCGTTTTGGTAAAAGAGTTCTATTTGAAGATGTTAATATTAAATTTTCAAAAGGAAATTGCTATGGAATTATTGGTGCAAATGGTGCAGGAAAATCAACTTTCTTGAAAGTTCTTTCAGGAGATTTAGAGCCTAGTAAAGGTGAAGTTGTCTTGGACAAAGGCGAGCGTTTATCTGTTCTAAAGCAAGATCACTTTGCATTCGAAGAATATAAAGTTCTTGATACTGTTATTATGGGTAATCAGGAATTATACCAAATTATGAAAGATAAAGAAGCAATTTATTCAAAACCTGATTTTTCTGAAGAAGATGGTATGAAAGCAGCTAAACTTGAAGAGCGTTTTGCTGAACTTGATGGATGGAATGCAGAATCCGATGCAGCAACTCTTTTAAATGATTTAGGTATAGAAACCTCTCTACACGAAAAATTAATGAAAGAAATTGATGCCAAGGACAAAGTTAAAGTTTTACTTGCTCAAGCATTATTTGGTAATCCTGATGTTTTACTACTTGATGAACCTACAAATGATTTGGATATTAAAACTATTGATTGGCTTCAAGATTTTCTAATTGATTTTGATAATACAGTTATAGTTGTATCTCATGATAGATATTTCTTAAACAAAGTTTGTACTCATATTGCTGATGTTGACTTTGGTAAAATTAAAGTATATCCTGGAAATTATGATTTCTGGTATGAATCTAGTCAGCTTGCTTTAAAGCAAATGAGAGAACAAAATAAAAAGAAAGAAGAAAAAATTAAAGAATTGCAAGAGTTTATTGCTAGATTTAGTGCTAATGCTTCTAAATCAAAACAAGCTACATCTAGAAAGAAATCTCTTGAAAAAATTGAATTAGATGAGATTAAACCATCTAACAGAAAATATCCTTATATTGATTTTAAGCCTGATAGAGAACCAGGTAAAGAAATTTTGGAAATTAAGAATGTTTCTAAAACATTAAATGGTGTCAAGTTATTAGATAATGTTTCATTTACTGTTAAGAAAGATGATAAAATTGCTATTCTTTCTGATAATGAACTTGCAAAAACTGTTCTATTTCAAATTATTGCTGGTGAACTTGAACCAGATAGTGGTGAAATAGTTTGGGGAACTACGATTACAAAGGATTATTTTCCTAAAGATAATAACTATTTATTTGATAATGATTTGATTTTAGTTGACTGGCTTCGTCAATATTCAAAAGATCCTGATGAAACTTATGTTAGAAGCTTCTTAGGAAGAATGTTATTCTCTGGTGAAGAAGCATTGAAAAAAGTTAAAGTTCTTTCTGGAGGAGAAAAAGTTAGATGTGTACTTTCAAAATTAATGCTTTCTGGTGCAAACTTATTAATTTTTGATGAACCTACTAACCACTTGGATATGGAAAGTATAACAGCTTTAAATGAGGGTATGACTAAATTCAAAGGTAATATATTATTTACTTCACATGACCACCAATTAACACAAACTGTTGCAAATAAAATTATAGATTTAAATAATAATAAGGTTGTTATTCGTGAATGTAGTTATGACAATTATTTAGAAGAAATTAATAAATAAAAAATAAGGACGATTTAAAAAATCGTCCTTCGTTTTATATTAACATTTCTTTATCTATTTTGCCATCAAATATGCTAGGCAAGTATTCTATATCATTTCCTTGATTAAAAAAATTTGTGTATTCTTCAAAGAACATATTTGTCACCTCTTTTATTTTAGTCTTTCCAACCACGTTTTAATTATACCACTTTTTTAAAATTATGTAAAGTTTTCCAGAAATTTTAAAATGAATTATTTCTTGACTTTTTTAATATATGGTATTATAATTTTATCGTTATCGATTTTGGGTGACTAGCTCAGTTGGTAGAGCAGCTGACTCTTAATCAGAAGGTCCAGGGTTCGATCCCCTGGTTGCCCACCATTTTAACTTATATTAAACAAATTTGCTAAATCAGTAATTTGTATTAATATAAGTTTTTTTATTTTAGTTTATTAATCTTACTTGCTATAAATTTGGAAAATCAGTTTGTTTTAATTCAGATTCCATATCTTTTTCTTCTCTTGTTCTAGCTTCCATTGCATTTTCTTTTTCATTTACTACTGAATCTTTTTTGGCAGTTGCTATAACATCTGCTCTATCAATTTTTGGTTCTTCATACATTTTTATTATTTCAGAAAGTTTTTCTATTTCTTCTTGCTGTGATGATAAGATAGATGAATAATCTGCATTTTGGTCCATATTTAAGTCTAAAGATTTATCTTTAATATATTCATGAATCGGTCTCATTAAATCTTGAAATCCATTTATTTGAATATTATTTTCTTGTGAAAGTTCTTTATACAATGTTCCTATTCTGCTTAATATGTTTTTATCTTTGTCGTTTAATTCTTTTCCATCATATAAATGATATCCGTCTTGTAATTCATCTAAACTTAGTCTATATACATCTCTATAAAAAACTGAATCTGTCTTATGATTACCAGTTAAAGAATAAAAGTTGTCTAAAATTTCTACATATTTAAAAAAGCTACCACTTTTAAGCCCTAATCTTTCGTCAAATGTTTCTGCAACTTCGGCATATCTTTGATTACCATCTCCCTTTCTATGTAACAATACTTTTTCTGAAAGCGTTTTTACAATTTCTGGATGCTCTGCTGTAAATTCTTCTAGTTCTTTCTTTGATTCTGGATCTCCCTCTAGCTTTGATGGTTCATATTTAAGTGCTTCGAAAATTTTAGATAATTTTTCATAGGTTAGGTCAGGATTATTTTCCATAATCTCTCTAAAATGTTTTTCTTTAAATTTTCCTGTCCACATTCCACTTTCTATAACTTTGTCTCTACCAACTACCATCTCTAGTTTTCTAACAAATTCTGCTTCTTGAGTGTGTGAAGTTGGTGACATATGAATTCCATATTTCTCACATACTTCTCTTGTTAATTCCTCAGTTATTCCCTCTTTAAAAAAAGCATTTCCTCCAGTAACACCAAAAGTATGCATTGCCTCATGTGGAAGTGCATCTATAACCCAATCCATATCAATACCATTTTTTGCAAGTAATGAAGCAAAGTAGTCCATTTGGTCACGTGTAGATCCAACATATTTTTGTGGAAAATTAGTATTAGGAGTTGGTTCATGTAAGTCATTTTCTTTAGGATCAAAACAAGGTATTCCATTTTCATTAATGAAATATCCTCTTTTTTTCATAGTTGGTATTATTATGCTATCAACGAATTTCTGCATTCCTTTTGTTAATAGTAAACCATCTATTCCTCCATAACAATCTGCTGTTTCTTTTTGTCCTACAAAAGAAACTCCTTCTTTTCCTTGACGTTCATAATTAGGAAATTCTATTTTATATAATTGCAAGCATTTTTTTGTTTCCATCTCAAAAATTTCTCGTACTTGTGCATCCATTTCTCCGTCAATTTCAAATGGAATTCTTTGTTTTCTTCTAATTTCAAGAATTTTCTCAATCATTCTATTTATTGTATTATTATTTTTTATAACATCTTCAATTTGCATATCTATATTCCTTTATATTTATCTCTTACCAAATAATCTCTTAAAGAATTTTAATAATTTATCAAATTTCTTTTTATGTTCTACTGGAAGATTATTTTTTTCCTCTTTTAATGAATCCTCATTTTTTATTACTATATTTTGTTTATCTGGACTATCTTTCCTCTCAAAAATGTCTACGTTATATTTTTTTCTTTTCTCGTTTTCTATTTTATCTAAACAAAATCTATCATATTTTTGCCATAATTCTTTTTCTTCGCTTTGTGCTAAATATCTTTCATATATTTCTACTAATAAAGCTTCTGTTTCTACCATTAAATTTTGTTCAAATATTCCTTTTGATTCATCAAATGTAAATTCATAATTTTTATCCATGTTTTTTGATATATTATTTATAAAATTTTTTGGTATTTTTTCTTTTTGTTCTTTGGATAAAACTCTTAATATTTCATTTAATTCTACATAAGCTTTTTTATATTGAATACTTTTTTCATTAGTCATAGATTTCTCCATTTTGTTTTAATTTATGCCACTTTTATTCTTGTATTAACTACTTCTTATGCAAAAAATGTGGATTTTTCTTTTTATCTATTCTTATTATAGTATTAAAATTAAAATTTTACTACACTTTGTTGCTAACAAATCTATTTAGTAGCTTTTATTCCATAATAAAGTCTTTCTAATAGAATTCCTCTCGGAGTACTAAATTTTTCTACATACTCATCAAATAAATCTTTTTCAATTGGTAATATTTCCTTTTCATTGTTTGGATGAGTTTTTTCTAAAATTGGTGTCTTTAATAATAATGCCATTAAGTCCTCTTTTGTCTTGTAATATTCATCAATTATTATTTCAACTTTTTGAATATTTTTAAAGCCTGCTTCTTTTATATTTGCATAATCTAAATCTGAAATTGCTATTTCGTCATTTAATCCTTGTCCTCTTCCAAAAATTTTCTTTAATTCTAGACAATCATTTTTATCGACGCCTCTGATTACTAGTGTTCCTCCTTCTCGTAAGCATCTGTGAATTTGATATGCATCTATTATGGTATGTCTTGCAGAAATCAAGTCAAAAATGTTTGCTGGAAAAGTTATTTTTAAACTGTCCATTGTTAGAAATTTAATGTTCTTGTTAGGATACTTTTTTAAATTTTGCTTTGCTGTTTTTATCATTTCATTTGATAAGTCTGTTGCTATCAGCATTCCAACTTCTGGATAATGTTTTAATACATTTTCACCTGCACCAGTTCCAAGATCAAGGCATAATGAATGTTCATTTACATTCTCTGCTATTTTTTTGTAATAGCCCCAATCTGTTTTTATTTCTTTTTCGTAATTAATCATTGAAAAATCCCAGTTTTTTAGCTTGTCATAAAATTCACTTTCTTTCATTTTAATCTCCTTTATTAATAAATTTGGTTGTAAAAAAAGAACCTCCCTTCTATCAATAGCAAAAGACAACCATATTTTGCTATGGTTTATATTTTGCCATTCATAAAGAAAGATTCTTAAGCATTCTTTATTATAATTTCTATGGTAACATCACGCGAATGGTCGAATTGAAATGTTACACTCTTATTTTACTATGGAATATGCTCCGTTGTCAACAAAATCAAGCTCATCTGTTATGGATCACTTTTTCCTTCTGATGGATCTGGTGTTGTTGTATTTCCATCACCTGGTGTTTCAGAAGGTGATGTAGAAGGCTCTGGCTCTTGAGATTGACTTGGATTTGTTGATGGAGTTGGCTCTTTTTCTGGTGGTTTTGGTGTAGTAGGATTTGTTGGTTGTTGTTTTGCACCTGTTCCAACTCTTATTATTCCTTTAATAGTTCTATATGTATCTGATGAAATTTGTGTTTTTGATACTAATTTGCCACTCTTTGTATATACTTCTTTATATGAAACACTCTTGTATCCTGTTGTTCCTTTTTTAACTACTACTTCTTTTCCTGCTTCTAATGTTGGGTCTTCTTGAATATCATTATCATATGGAATTGTTGCTGTAACTACAGATGTTAATTTAATATTGTATTCTGTTTCTTCATTTCTTCCATAAATACTAACTGTAGCTATTCCTCCACTTATAGATGCTTTTATTTGAATAGGATAGCTTCTTGTATTTTTAAATTTAAAATCTAATGATCCATATGATACTGTTGCATCAAGCCCTGGTTTTAAATATGATGTCACATATCCATGATTGTGTCTTTCTACTATTCCTAAGTTTGCCATTACAACTGAGTTATATAATGTTGAAGATATTTGACATATACCTCCACCAAGTCCATTTTCAACACCATTTGTTGTAAATATTGCTGCTTCTTTATATCCATTTTCAACTGTTCTTTTCCCTAATACTTTGTTATAAGAAAATGTCTCGCCTGGTTGTAATACATATCCATTTATTTTATTGCACGCAATTCTTAAATTTGTAGTTCTTCCTACATTGCTTGCTGCATAACTTGTTGAGAATGTTGCTAAACGATTTGGAAATGCCTTATCTCCAAATGATGCAACTGTTACTTTAGGTTTTGTTATTTTTAATGGAATAACATATTCTTCTTTATCTTCTTGAAGTAAGGCTTTTGCTTCTTCCATTGATATTGCAAAATCAATTCCATCTTTTTCTGCAAAAACTTGGAATGGATTTTCTGTCATATATGCATCTTGAGGTTCTGTATGTATTTCACTATATATTTTATCTAAATCAATATCTCCTGCTTTTTCCTCTATAACTGGTATTTCCATTTCTGTTGCTACATCAGCAGAGAAATTATTTAAATTGTCTTTTACTGTTTGAGCTAATGTTTGTTGATCTATAGCGATTCCATCTACTCCTTTAGTTATTATTAGTTCATTATCTTCAATGCAATATGCATATTCTTTTGTGATTCCTGGTAATTCTGCACCAATTTCTTGAATTGAATTATTTAATTGTTCTTCATTTAGGGTTACATTTACTTCTATATTTCTTTTTGAAAATTTACTTTTTATTGTATCTATATTATTAACAAAAACATTACCTTCTCTACCAAAACTTTCAGCTTTATTTACTGCATCTTCTATGTTTGCACTTACATCTAATTGGTCTAGGGCCAATACATTTTCATAATCATTGTATTTTAGATTAATTGTTGTATTTTGTCTTTGTTGTAATTTTTCTTCTATTTTTTTGTATGCTTCTTCTTTTGTCAATCCTGAAACATCAACTCCGTTAATGGATGTTCCACTAATTATTTTTGAGTTTGCCATTGTAGTTATTCCAAATACTGTTGACAATGCTAATAATACTAACACCATTATTACTAAAATAACTATAATTTTGACTTTTATATTTTTGCTCTTTTTAACTTCTTTTTTCTTTTCTGTGTGTTTGTTATTTTCTTTTTTAACATCCTTCGTTTTTTCTTGTAATTTTTCCATGATTTTTCTAATTCCCCCTAAAGAATTTTCTTCATAATATATATATTATCATATGATAATTTTTTATTCAATATTTGATAAATCATAATCTATATTAATGACAAAACCATTTTTAAATACAAATGTAAGTGTTGCATTGTCTTTCTTATATGTGTATGAAATATCTTCTTTTTCTTCATCTGCATCTCCATAAATTTTCTTAATTTTTGAAGATGAATCTCCTATTTTAGCTCCTTCCTTAGTTGATACTTCATCATTTAATAAATAAATTCCAATTATTGTTTCTTTATCTTCTTCTACTGCTGTTACTATTTCAAAATTTTCATAATTATATGTTTTTTCTATTCCATCGAATGCGCAACTTTCCGCTTCATATACATCTTGAGATTCTGGAAGTCCCAAATCTAAAAAATTATCACCTATTTTTATTTCTTTTCCTTCATATTCAAACGCGTACTCTTCTATGTTGGCAGCATTCTGACTATTAAAAATACTTTTATTATTCATGATAAAAATAATAAAAATTGCTATTATAACTACAAAAACAAGAATTATAATTATATTCTTTTTATTCATTTTTATCCCTTCCTCTTAATTTTCCTTTGCCTTATTATATTCTTCTATTTTTTGATTATAAATTGTATTTACTTCTGGATTATTTCTATAATCTGTAAGTTCATAATTTTCTTTTAAGTAATTGGCAAAATATTTTGATAGTTTTTCTGCACCAGTTAAGTTAAGATGTTGTCCGCTATCATATGTATCTGCTGAATAATCTAGTCCTATTTCTTCAATATGATATAAGAAATTTATATATGTTATTTGTTTTTCTTTTGCATATTCCTCTAATTGCTTATCATATTCGTCATACCAGTATGGATATATGCTAGGTGCTTTTATAATTATTAGTTGGATATCATTGTTTTTGCATAGTTGTACAATATTGTCTAAATATCCATAACATTTTTCTGAAAATTGATATTCTATTAATGGTCTTTTTGTTGGCAAGTTTTCTACTGGTTTAATGTCTTTTACCATCATATATCCATTATATGTGTTTTTGTGTGATGTAAATAAGTATTTAAAATCCTCTCCGGAAAGTTCATCCCATCTATCATGATATCTTAATATAGGAAACAAATATGAGAATATGTTTTCATTTTCCGTTTTTGATGCATTGATGATATCTATTTTTTGTTTTGACCATTTCATTTTGTCAATTGTTAGTCTATTGTATGGTTCACTTACTGGTTCATCATATTTCATGCAGTTCATGCTTAAAACAACGACTTTAGGTTTTTCATATTTTAACGTTTCCTCTAATATATAATAACTTTGCCATATTAATTGTTGAGGCGTTCCTCTTACATATGATGTAATCCCAGACGTTTGATATATTTCCATTGGTGAAAAACTTGAGTATACTTCGCAGTCTCCTATGAATATCACTTCATGATTTTTTTCTTCTTTATAATATTCACTAATAAAACTGCCTTCTATTAAATTTGTAGCATATTTAGGTTCTAATATTCTTGTTAAAAGCATTAAGATTAAAATTGATACAAAAATTATAAGTATCGCTTTAAAAGATCTTGACATTTATTTCACCTTTTACTTATTTATTCGCTGCTGGATAGGCTTTTTATTCCAGTCAATTTCAAAACTCAATGTGTCTTTTTCTTTCACTATTTTTTGTTTTTATTTACTCTAATTATATTAGCATATGAACTTTTTTTATTCAATATCCTACGGAAATAATTGATTACTAGACATTTTTCTTTTTTATATATATAATAGCTTTAAAGTTGGGAGTGATTTTATGTTAGGAAAAATGATTTATACGATAAGAGAAAAACAAGCTATGTCTAAAACAGAGCTTGCTGAGAAAATTGGAATTAATGTTGGTCATTTAACTCACATTGAAAAAGGTGAAAGAAATCCTAGTCAAAAAACTCTTAGAGATATATGCTCAGCCTTACAAATTCCTTATAAGCCTTTATCTAATATGTATGATAAAGAATTTACAGAAGAATTTGAAACATATAATTTACAGAATGCAATTGCTTATTCAACTATTCCTTTAGTAAATAATATTGAATCAATGATAATTTGTCCTGCTTCTATTCCTAATGCTTCTTTTGCTTTCATTATGCAAGACGATGCTATGAAAAATTCTGCACCTAAAGGATCTTGTTTATTTTTAGAATTGAACGCTATCCCTGATAACAAAGAACTTGGCTTATTCAAATACAATGATAAGTTCTATGTTAGAAAATTAATTTTCAGAAAAAATAAAATTGTATTGAAAGCAGATAGTTTACTTGTTAAAGATATTGTTGTTGATGATGGTTCTCAATTTACTATTGTTGGTAAAATCTTTGTCGGAAATTAACATTTAATTTACAATATTGTAACATTTATATATTTTTTATTTTATCTTACAAAAATATGTTGAAAGTGTTTAAAGTTATGAATATAATTATTAAGTAGTATACAAAAGATGTTTTTTTATTTCAGAAAGGATTTTATTATGGAGTTAACTAAAAATATATTTTTTAATACAGATAAATTAACTGCAAATTCAACTGTTAAAATTTCATATACAGGTAAGTTTTTTCAAGATTCTTCTTCAGATGTTTACATCCATTATGGATTTGGTTCTAACTGGGAAGGATTAAACGAATTAAAAATGGAAAAAACAGAACTTGGTTTCCAAACTGAGTTAGTTCTTTTAGATAGTGAATCATTATGTTTCTGCTTTAAAAATGGAAACGATGAATGGGATAATAATGATGGTAATAATTATATTTTCCCTATTGAACACGTTGAAGTAGCTCTTGTTCCTCAAGAGGATGTATTTAATTTAGCTGCACCTAGAAAGTTAAGAAAATCTTATTTGATTAGTAAAAAAATTAGAATTGCAATATATAAAATTATTAGATACTTACCAAAACTTGTTTCTGGTAACTATAAGAAAAAAGCTGAAAAATAAGAGCATCTAAAGAGGTGCTCTTTTTTTATGTTATTATCCATCCACCATTTGGTGAAATTATTTGCCCTGTTGTATATTCGTCTTCAATTAGGTATTTAACTGTTTTATAAATATCGGCAGGCTTTCCTATTTTTCTAAGTGGTGTTTCTTCAATTATTTCTTTTTTATCTTCTTCTGTTAGATCTGATATCATTTCTGTTTCTATCATTCCTGGTGCTATTGCATTTACTCTTATATTTGATGGTCCTACTTCTTTTGCTAATGCTTTTGTCATTCCATTAATTCCAGCTTTTGATATTGAATATGCTACTTCACATGATGCACCTACTATTCCCCATATTGAAGAAATATTTATTATGCAACCATTTTTTTCTTTTATCATGTTTTTTAGAACTTCTTGTGACATATAAAATGCTGAATATAAATTAGTTTGAATTATCTCTTCCCATTCATTATCTTTAAGATCTGTGAAAAGTCCTACTTTTGATATTCCTGCATTATTTATCAATATATCTATTTTTTCATAGTTATTAATTGTATACTCTACTAGTTTCTGGCATTCATCTCTTTTAGATACATCAGCTTTAAATATATCAATATTTTCATTTTCTTCTTTTAATTTTAAAGCTTCTTTTTCTGACTTATTATAGTTTGCAATTACCTTATATCCGTCTTTTGCTAGCTTATTTGCTACTTCTCTTCCTATTCCTCTTGAAGCACCTGTTATTAATACAACTTTAGGCATTTTTTTATCCTTTCTTTTTTAATTTTATTCAATATAAAAATAAGGCCAACAATTAAGAGTTCTCTCAAAACTGTTGACCTTCAAATGGAGCCACTTGTCCGAATCGAACGGACGACCTACTGATTACAAGTCAGTTGCTCTACCAGCTGAGCTAAAGTGGCATATTTATTTGGTGACCCCTACGGGAATCGAACCCATGTCTCCGCCGTGAAAGGGCGATGTCTTAACCGCTTGACCAAGGGGCC
>CANQPZ010000047.1 GCA_947625895.1 uncultured Clostridia bacterium
TCTGGTTTTAATCTATATTTATTTTCAAAAAAGTTAACTAAGGAAAAAGATAATATAATTGATATTATAAAAATTATTAATGCTGATTTTGTGATAATAATCTTTATATATCTTCTTGTTCTATGATATTTAATTAAAAATATATATAATAAAATTATCAAAAATAAAAAAATGGCTATACTTTTTTCAAAGTATAGCCCTATTAATATTCCAATAATGTGACCAATATTGGTAATTATTATTTTATTTATTATTTGTCACCTCTATAGTAGTATTAATATCTTGCAGCTCCTATGAATTTATTATCATATCCATAATTGTCTTTTCCATCTAATGAATTAATAACAATTCCTCTTTTTGCATTTGCTGCATGAATAAATTGACCATTTCCAATGTATATTCCAACATGTGAAACTGATTTTCCTCCAGCATTTTCTGAGAAAAATACTAAATCCCCAACTTGCATTTCAGATTTATTTATCTTTGTTCCACTATTGTATTGTGCTGAAGCAGATCTTGGTATTGAAATTCCATGAGTTTTATAAATAAATTGTACAAATCCTGAGCAATCAAATCCTGTTGAAGGAGATGATCCTCCTGATGTATATTTTCCACCTAAATATAATTTTGCAGTTTCAACTATTGATTGACTCTTTTCTGCTACATCATTTCTAGGTTCTTCTAAACTTCTTGAAGAAGTAGCTTCTTCTGGTTGTCCTAAAGTAACTAATGTTTTTAATACATATCCTTCTTTACTATTGTATGAAATTTTATACCAACCATCTACTTCTGAAATTACTGTTACTACTTCGTTTTTCTTGATTTGATCTAAACTTTTAGTATCAGTACTTGGTCCTTCTCTTAAGTTTACACTTGAGTTTGCTGATATATATCCTTCTTGATTAATTGCTGTTTCACCATTATCTGTTTCTGTAGTCTCTTCTGGCTGTTCTGGCTCTTCAGCAGGAGTTTCTTCAGGTTGCTCAACTGTTACTTCATTATATAAAAATTCATTTGCAACCCAAACTTCTTTATCATCTACTCTTACTTTAGACCAATTTAAAATTGTTCTGATTATTTCAACTTTTTTACCTTGTTCTATTTCCATTAACTTTATAGAAGTTATATTAGGTGTTAAGTATCCACTTGTTTTAGTATTTATTGTGTCAGTTAATTCTCTTTCAACATTTTCTGAAATATTGTTTTCTTCTACAGTATTATTTTCTTCAACTACTGTTTCTACAGGTTCTTCTGGAGTTACTTCTGTTCCTGTGTTTCGAGGTTCGTCCATGCTTGTCTCGTCTGAACTTGAAGTATCATTTTCATTTACTGTTATGTAGTCTTTTGAAGCATATCCTTCTTTTCCATTATATGATACTTTATACCAAGTTCCTTCTTCTCCAATAATTTCTATAGAGTCATCTTGATTTGCCATGTCTATAACTCTTGAATCTGTACTAGGATTTTCTCTGATACGAAGTGTCTCAGTTGAAACCTTTCCACTTTTGGCATATGATATACAATTTATAAAAATAATTATTAATGAAATAAAAATTATTAATATAATTTTTCTTCTATTCATCAGAATAAAATGCTCCTTTATATATAAATTCGTTTATAGTATATATTTTTTATATTTTAATGTCAATAAAAGTAATATTATATTTATGTTAAATCTAGTTTAATATGAACATCTTTTAATTGTTGTTCAGAAACTTTTGAAGGTGCTCTCATTAAAACATCTCTTGCTTTTTTATTCTTTGGAAATGCTATTACTTCTCTGATATTATCTTCTTTTTGAAGTAACATTATTATTCTATCTATTCCAGGTGCAGCACCTGCATGTGGTGGTGTACCATAACTAAATGCATTATATAATGCTCCAAATCTTCCTTTTACATCTTCCTCTGTATATCCTGCTATTTCAAATGCTTTTATCATTATGTCTTGATCATGATTTCTAACTGCTCCTGAACAGATTTCATATCCATTACATACTAAATCATATTGATATGCATATATATCTAATGGATCTTTTGTTTCAAGTGCTTCCATTCCACCTTGTGGCATTGAGAATGGGTTATGATTAAAATCGATTGTTCCTTCATCTGATAGTTCGTACATTGGGAAGTCTACTATCCAACAGAATTTGTAAATTTCTTTTTCTATTAATTCTAGTCTTCTTCCTAATTCATCTCGTACTCCACCAGATATTTTCTGAGCTTTTTCAAATTCATCTGCAACGAAAAATACTGCATCATTTTTTGAAATTTCTAATTTTTTATCTAGTTCTTTTCTGTTTTCTTCTGTTATGAATTTTGATATTCCACCTGTTAATTCATTATTTTGATCTATTTTAACCCAAGCTAGTCCTTTTGCGTCTAATTCTGAAACAGCATATTCAGACATTTGATCGAAAAATTTTCTAGGCTTTTCTTCCATATTATGTGTTACTATTGCTTTTACAGTTTTTCCTTTAAATGCATTGAATTCAGTATTTTTAAATACTTCTGTAACATCAACTATATATAATGGATTTCTCAAATCAGGTTTATCTGTTCCGTACTTTTCCATAGCTTCTTTATATGGAATTCTAACAAATGGTGCTTCAGTAATTTTCCAATCACTATTTTTCTTGAATACGTTTGGTATAACTTCTTCTAAAACATCAAAAACATCTTCTTGTGTAGCAAAACTCATTTCTAAATCTAGTTGATAAAATTCTCCTGGTGATCTATCTGCTCTAGGGTCTTCATCTCTAAAGCATGGTGCTATTTGATAATATTTGTTAAATCCAGAGACCATTAATAATTGTTTAAATTGTTGAGGTGCTTGTGGAAGTGCATAAAATTCTCCTGGATGTAATCTACTAGGTACTAAGAAATCTCTTGCTCCTTCAGGTGATGAATTTGCTAAGATTGGTGTTTGAATTTCTGTAAATCCTAGTCTATCCATTTCATCTCTCATCGTTTTCATTATTCTAGAACGGTCTAAAATATTTTTATGTATCTTATCATTTCTTAAATCAAGAAAACGATATTCTAATCTTAAATCTTCTCTAACTTCTTGAGGTGATTTTTGATTAATTTCAAATGGAAGTACATTTCTGCATTTTCCTAAAACACGAATTTCTTCAGCAATGATTTCTATTTCACCTGTTGCTATATCTGAATTTTTATTTGATCTTTCAGCAACTTTTCCACTTACAGAAATAGTGCATTCAGTAGTAACATCTGCCATTTGTTCCTTTAGTTTTTCATCATCTGAGATTATAATTTGTGTAATTCCAAATTCGTCTCTTAAATCTATGAATGTCATTCTGCCTAGGTTTCTTATTTTTTGAACCCATCCAGCTAAACGTACTTCTTTTCCTGCATCTGATAATCTTAATTCATTACAATTATGTGTTCTATATTCATTTTCTCTCATAATATTCCTCTTTTCGCAAAAAGTTTTATAACACTATAGGATTATACATCTTTTTGCTTTATTTATCAATAGAATAGCTGTTTAGTTTTGAAAAATATAATTTCGTATATAGAAAAAAGGTAATTAGTTTTTACTAATTACCTTTTTATTTATTAAAACTATTCTCCTAAGCATTTTAATGATATCTGTCTTATTGCTTCTATTTGTTCAGGATTGTTATATTTATTAACAATTTTATCAGCTGTTCTTTTTGCTAAGTCATAATCTTTTGTTTTTATTTTATTAGCTTTGAATCCTTCATTCAATTCATTTTCATTTAAGAATACAACATCTTTTTTATCTGTAATTACTATTTCTAATAATGAATCTTCAATGTAAGGTATTTTAGTATTATACTTCATTGATTTTGGAATTTCGAAGCCTACTCCCATTAGCTCAGAGTTATTATTAAAATATGATCTAACAATGAAGTTTCCTTCTCTTGGATATAAAGCTACTGATTTATATCCAGTATCCAAAAATGTTTTATCTTCTCCATTTATAGATACAATTTTTCTTTCATTTATTTTTTCAACACTTGATGCACAAGCTACTGCGAAGAATGCATCTTGATCCATTTCTCTCTTTGAAAAACTATTTATCATAATATCTTTGTTTTCTGAAAAATCAGCAAATTTCTTTTTCATATTTCTTCACCTCTACATGTTTATTATATCTAATAAAATTAAAATTTCAAGCTATTCTTGAATTTCTTTTACTATTTATTTTTTATAAAAACAGTATCTTTATTATAATATCTCTCAACCGCTTTATTTGTCCACAAATCTGCATTTTCTGACACATCAGCAAAGAAAATTAATTTAGGTTTTACTGTAAGTGGATTTAATTCGACTTTTTTTATATTTTCATCTAAATACAAATTTAGTCTTTCATTCATTTCTTTATCATATTGAAATAATTCTCCAGATTCTATTGCTAGAATAGACTTGTGTGTTAATGGGTAATTGTTTCCGCCAAATGCGAAGAATATTAATATAAAGATTATTCCGTATATATATTGGAGTTATATACTTTTTAGGGATATTTATATCTTTTATCAAATTCGAGAAAATGCACATTGATATAACAAGTATCATTATAAAAAATGTAAGATATAATGTATTTGTAACTCTTCCACTACCATAGTTTCCCATTGCATAATATGGCACACACATCATTCCTGCAAATATAATATATGAAATCACTGATAATAATGCTGTTTGCTTCAATGTAACTTTTATTTTTTTCAATTCATCATACAATAAAAATCCTAATATTATAATAAATAGTGCAAGTGATAAAGTAAACCATGTATCAATTCTATCAAAAGATGCAAATGTTGTATTAATAATTGTATCTATAATATTTCCCTTATGATGAAAAGCTTGTGCTCTTATAGCTGTTCCTGGTGATGTTATATTAAATATAAATCCTATAATTCCTATTACAAGTGGAATAAAGCTTCCTCTACCCTTCTTTTTTAGTAATGTAAATATGAAGAAAGCTAGTCCTATTAAAATTCCAGCAAAAGCAGTTATATGATTTCCTCCTGATAAGACTAATGCCAAAATAGAAGGAATTAAAATATATCTTTTTTTACCTTCAAAATAATATTTAATTAATAAAGCCAATTCCATTAAAAGCACTGCGAAAAATCCGTAGATAATTCATACATCCATTAAACCAATATAAGCCTTGTACAGGTGATGGTATTTTTTCTATCATAAAGAATAATATGAATAAGCTAATAAGCCAATATCTTTTTCTCTCTGATTTAAAAATATATTTAAAAACTGTTTTTGTAAGTATGAATATTCCAGCAAATAAGATTCCTACAATTATAAAAGTAGTCAGTGCATAAAATTGTTCTCCCCATATTGCAGGTTGAAGTGCTAATACAAATGTAGATGCATAAAGGCCTTGCCATGTAAAGTAAAAATGATATGATGTTTTAGCAGCTTTTCCAATTATTTCAATTGGATTTTCTCCATTTAGAATTGCTTTATGAGTGTTAATAGAGTAATTAAAATCATCTGCACTAGGGTGATTGTAAAATCCTACAATAAAAATAGGAACAATCAATAAAATAGTAATGATTGCTAATATTATTTCATGTTTTCTTGTCATTTTTCTCCTTTTATATTACATCAATTTTTTAGCTGCTTTAATCAATCCAGCAAATAGAGGCCCTGGTCTATCTGGTCTTGATTTAAATTCTGGATGGAATTGTCCAGCTATAAAGAATGGATGATTCTTGTATTCCACTATTTCTACTAAACTTCCATCCGGTGAAGTTCCTGAACATATTAGTCCTTTTTCTTCTAAAGCTTCTTTATAGTCATTATTGAATTCGTATCTATGTCTATGTCTTTCAGATATTTCTTCTTTATTATATAGTTCGTACGCTAAAGTTCTTTTTTTTATCTTGCATGGATATGCACCAAGTCTCATTGTTCCACCTTTTTTCGTAATATTTTTTTGGTGTTCCATAATATGTATTACTGGATTTTCAGTTTCTTCATTTAGTTCTGCTGAATCTGCATCTTTTAGTCCAAGTACATTTCTTGCAAATTCTACAACTGCCATTTGCATTCCTAAACAAATTCCCAAAAATGGTATTTTATTTTCTCTAGCATATTTTATTGCAATAATTTTTCCTTCTATTCCTCTATTTCCAAATCCACCGGGTACAAGAATTCCCTGATAATCTTTTAGTATTTTATGAACATTATCTTCTGTTATTTTTTCTGAATCTATAAATCCAATTTTTACATTTACTGAATTTGCATATCCTCCGTGTTTAAGACTTTCTACAACTGATAAATAAGAATCTTCAAGTTTAACATATTTTCCTACTAAAGCTATTTTTACTTCTCCTTTGCAATTTTTAATTACTTTATTTAATTCAATCCAATTCTTATTATCTGGCTTATCTTCTAATTTCAATTTTTTACAAACTGCTTTTGCTAATCCATTTTCTTCTAGTAATAAAGGTACTTCATAAAGTGTATTTGCTGTCAAATTTTCAATTACATTTTCAGGTCTAACATTGCAGAATAATGCAATTTTCTTTTTCATATCCATTGTAATATGGTCATCTGCTCTGGCAACTAATATATCTGGTTTTATACCAAATGATTGTAATTCTTTAACAGAGTGTTGAGTTGGTTTTGATTTTACTTCTTTTGAACCAGAAATATATGGAAGTAGTGTTACATGAATATAACAAACATCATCAATATCTTTCTCAATTCCAACTTGTCTTATAGCTTCAATTAAAGCAAGTCCTTCCATATCCCCAACAGTTCCACCAAGTTCTGTTATAACAACATCTGTATCAGTTTTTTCAAAAGAATATATTCTTTCTTTTATTTCGTTAGTAATATGTGGAATTACTTGTATTGTCTTACCAAGATATGTTCCTTTTCTTTCCTTTTCTATAACACTAGAATATATTTGTCCCATTGATACACTTGAATTTCTGCTTAAATTTTCATCTATAAATCTTTCATAATGACCTAAATCTAGATCAGTTTCTGCTCCATCATTTGTAACAAATACTTCTCCATGTTCATAAGGATTCATTGTTCCTGGATCAACATTTATATAAGGATCAAATTTTTGTATTGTTACTTTGTATCCTCTGTTTTTTAATAATCTTCCTAGTGATGCAGCTGTTATGCCTTTGCCTAGGCCGGATACGACGCCGCCGGTTATGAATATGTACTTCATTTTTCCTCCTTTTAAATTTATGAAAAGCTGCGTCTTGCGTCGTTAAAATTTAATTTTGAAATCCTCATGTACCACGTACACTCCGGTGTTCAAAATTAAATTTTGCCTAGCAATACTTGCTTTTGATAAATTTCATTATATTTTATTTTTTTAAAATCCTCATGTACCACATACACTCCGGTGTTCAAAATTAAATTTTGCCTAGTAATACTTGTTTCTTTTTTGAACGGCTATTTTTTATTTATTTTTGATTGTACTTTTGTATTCTTTCGGTTTACTCATTCGTTTGCCTAGCAATACTTG
The DNA here is from genome assembly GCA_947625895.1 of uncultured Clostridia bacterium. Taxonomy (GTDB): domain Bacteria; phylum Bacillota; class Clostridia; order TANB77; family CAG-508; genus UMGS1994. The sequence continues at coordinate 7,504 of CANQPZ010000047.1, forward strand.
CTTTTGATAAATTTAATTATTTTTTATTCTTTAAAAATCCTCATGTACCTCGTACACTCCGGTGTTTAAAATAAAGTTTTGCCTAGTAATACTTATTTCTTTTTTGAACGGCTATTTTAGTACTCGAAACCATTTCAAAAATAAAAAAACAGATTAAAAAAAGAGTTTTTTTTTAATCTGTTTTGTCTCTCTGTTTATGTTTGTATTGTATCATTTGAATTTTAGTATTTCAAGACTAAATTAAAAAATATTTATCATTTTGAAAATATACCAAACTGTTGTAATAATCGCAACTATTGCGAATACTGTTGGAGCTGGTTTTACCTTTAATTCATTAACATATCTATCTATAATGAATAAGGCTATTGCTATAATCCATAAGATTGCTGTTGGATTTGCCTGAAATGATTTTTCATAATTTCCTGTAATTAAATAAAATGTTGCATGAGTTAAACCACATGCAGGACATGGAATTCCTGTAAATCCTTTTAATGGACATACTGTTCCAAAATAAATTTGCATAAATATTGCAAATATTATTATAGGAATTATAGCAAATCTGATTTTATATATGTCTTTCTTTAATCTTTCCATTTAATATGCAAAGTTTATGTAAGAAGCAACACCTACAAATCCTAATAGAGTTAATATAATAAAAACTATAAGTGCTAAAATGATTATACAAAAATAAGATGCTGCAAAGTTTCTTAAGTTTTTATTTGAAGTTCCACCAAGTGCAAATATTAAAAGTAATATCCAACCTACACAAGGAATTGCAAATAAAAGTTCCCATCCAAAATATCCCCACATTGAAATTGGTCTATATTCATAAGGAATATTGTTTGGGTCAAATGTGTTTACATATTGAATTTGTGGTTGTTGTGCTACAGTTTGTTGTTGTGAAACTGTTGCTTCTTCTTTAGTTTTTGCAGTTTTCTTAGATTTTGTTGAGCTATTATTTTCCATAGGAGCTCCACAGCCTACACAAAATTTAGCTTCTTCTACATTTTCTTTTCCACATTTACTACAAAACATTTCTTCTTCCCCTTCTATTATTTATATTTCCATTATACTTATTAAATTTTTACTTTTCAATACTTTATAAATTGTTTCTTTGTTTTACTGCTTCATACATTATAATTCCTGCAGAAACTGATGCATTTAGAGATGTAACTTTTCCTTTCATTGGAATTTTTACAAGCATATCAGTATTTTCTTTTACTAATCTACTCATGCCAAATCCTTCACTTCCAATAACTATTGCTATATCTCCTTTTAGGTTTTCATTATAATAAATTGTTCTTGCTTCACCATCTGTTCCAATTATCCATAATCCGTTATCTTTAAGTTTTTTTATTGTTTCTGTTATATTATTTACTCTTGCAATTTTCATATGGTTAGTAGCTCCAGCTGAAACTTTTACAACTGTGCTATTTACAGTAACTGTTCTTCTTTTAGGTATTATAATTCCATGTACTCCTGCTGTTTCAGCTGTTCTGATTATTGAGCCTAAATTATGTGGATCTTCAATTCCATCTAATATTAATATAAAACAATCTTCATTTTTTGATTTTGCATATTCTAATATATCTTCAACTTCAGAATAATTGAATGGTGGCACTACCGCAATAACACCTTGGTGATTTTTAGTTTTAGACATATGATCCAATTTAGATTTTTCAACTTCTGTTATTACAACTTTTTTCTGTTTTGCTTGTGCAATAATTTTGTTAATTGAGCCATGTCTTTCCCCAGATTGCACATATATTTTGTTAATATCTTTATCAGAATTTAATAGTTCAATTACCGCATTTCTTCCTTCGATTTGGTCTTCGTAGTTATCATTCTCTTTCATTTCATATTCCCTTCTTTATTTGTTTCTTTTAAATTATCAATAAACATTATCATTCCACTTATAAATTTAGCTATTCCATCTAAATGTTCTATATATCTATACCTTCCATTTATTTCTAGTTGAATACATGGTATATTAGCTTTCTTTGAAATACTTCTACTTATTGTGTGTTCTGATATTGCCAAAAACTTTTTATCAACAACTATATTAGGTATATCAGATTTTTCAAGACATTTTTTCAATAAATCTACTAATTCATACTTACCTTGTATATTTTTTCCTTTTCCTGTTCCGATTTCAACATCAAATGGACTATTATAATTTGATCCGTGGAAATCTATTAATAATTTTATATTTTTTTCTTTTATAAGTTTTATAATTTCATCTTTATATGGATTTTTTTCTATATCATAATTCGCATCATCATTGTTTGTATATGTTTTATAAATCGCATAACAATTCATTTTCTCTGCTAATAATTGAACAATAGCTCCTGTTTCTCCTTCTGCCCCTTTCAATTTTCCTTCTCTTATTTGATTAACACAGTGAGGTGCAGATAAAATTATTGGAAATTCTCCTTTAATAATATTAAAAGAATTTAATTTTGATTTAGCGTTTTCCTCAATTCGATTATTATAATATTTTATTCTCTCATATAAAGATTCCAACTAATATCTCCTTTGTTTATTCTTCATCATCTAATTTTAATACTGATAAAAATGCTTCTTGTGGTACTTCAACATTTCCTATTTGTCTCATTTTCTTTTTACCTTTTTTCTGTTTTTCTAGTAGCTTTTTCTTTCTAGTAATATCTCCACCATAGCATTTTGCTAGTACATCTTTTCTCATTGCAGAAATTGTTTCTCTTGCAATTATTTTTCCATCAACAACTGCTTGAATTGGTATTTC
>CANQPZ010000048.1 GCA_947625895.1 uncultured Clostridia bacterium
CCAATTCAGTATAGAACTGAACTGGGATTTAAGTAAGTTGCTTTTTTATTGTCTACTTTTAATTGACAACTTCAATTTATAATCTTGCTTTTTTAGATTTCAATCTTAGGATTATATTTTTCTAGCCACATATTTACTTGGCAAAGATATGCCATAAGTTGAGGACCTGTCATTAGTTGCCCAAACCAAGGTCTTGTAAAAGCACTACCATTTGTTTCGATAATATCCATGATATATTTTTCATTTAAAATTAATTTGATTGGAGAATTCTTCTTCATAATAGATTGCAATTTTTCTTTAACAACTTTTAAATAAGTAGGGTTATGCGTTTTAGGATAAGGACTTTTCTTTCTCTCAGTAATTTCTTTTGGCAAAATGTTACGAACAACATATCTTAGAAGACCTTTTTCTCTTCCATTTAAAGCTTTTATTTCCCATGGCACATTCCACATATATTGTACTAACCTATAATCACAGAAAGGAACTCTCACTTCAAGTCCAGAAGCCATAGACATTCTGTCTGTTCTATCAAGTAATGTTTGCATCCACCAATTTAAAGTTAAATAAGAAATTTTTCTCTTTTCAATAGTTTCCTTTGAATCAGTATCTAAATAATCTATTTCACTTAAAGCCTGATTATATCTGAAATCAATATAATCTTTTAAGTTAATCTTAGATGAAATAGATGAATTTAATAAATTTTGTCTTTCTGAAATTGCAATAGACCAAGGAAAAGTATTACTGCTTAATGCATCATCACGGAAGAACCAAGGATATCCAGCAAATACTTCGTCTGAACATTCACCAGATAAAACAACACTAACAGTATTTTTAATTTCTTTGCAGAATAAATAGAAAGATGAATCTACATCAGCCATTCCAGGCATATCGCGAGCTATCATAGCATTTTCTAAAGCCTTTGCAAGTTCTGGAGTATCTAAAACAATTTTTGAATGATTGCAACCAAATTTATCAATCATAAGTTTAATAAATTCGTTATCAGAATTTGGTTGAAAATCAGACTTTTTAAAATTAATATCATTATCAATATAGTCAACTGAAAAAGTTTTAAATTTATCAGGGCAATCTTTAAAATATTTAGCAGCATAAGCTGTAATAATACTCGAATCTAATCCACCTGAAAGCATCATGCCAAGAGGTACATCTGATACTAATTGGTTAGAAATACTATCTTCTAAATAATATTGAATTCTTTTACATGTTTCTTCAAAATTATCTAAATGTGGAGCAGTTACTAATTTAAAGTATTGCTCAATCTTTAGTCCATTAGAATCATAAACGCCATAATGTCCTGGTTTTAATTCAAAAATATCTTTAAATGGAGTAAAACCAGGAGTATGAGATGGACCAATTCCAAATAATTCATAAATTCCATTCTCATCAAGAACTGCATTAATATCTGGATGAGTTAAAATAGATTTAATTTCTGATGCAAATATAAAATTATTATTTTTATAGGTATAATAAAATGGCTTAATTCCAAAATGATCTCTTGCTATATATAATTCATTTCTTTTTGAATCCCAAATTGCAAAAGCAAAAATTCCATTTAAATGTTTTACAACATCATATCCAAAATGAATATATGATTTTAGCAATATTTCAGTATCACAATGACCATTAAAATCAAAACCATTTTCTAATAAAATTTCTTTCAGTTCTTTAGTATTATAAATTTGACCATTATAAATTATAATATAAGTATTTCCTTGATAAGTAAATTTCATAGGTTGAGAGCCATTTTTAGGATCAATTACAATTAATCTCCTGTGACCTAAATTAACATTATTATCAAAGTAAAATCCTTTTTCATCAGGCCCACGAGGAGATAATACTTCAGTCATCTTAGAAATTATTCCTTTATTATTAATTTTTTGCTTATAATTCACAATTCCACAAATACCACACATAAAATTAATCCTTTCTAAAATAAAACTATACTCAAATTATATTGTTCATAAAACTGAAATATGCTACAAATATTAATTTGACAAAAAAAATCAAAAGTAATATAATAAATAAGTATTTTTATAGGGTGTAGACAATTACACCCTAATAATATGTTTAGATAGGGGTAAGAGAATGAATAACGACAAAATTAGAAATATAGCTATAATTGCACACGTTGACCATGGAAAAACAACATTAGTTGATGCCATGCTTAAACAAAGTGGTATATTTAGAGAAAATGAACAAGTTGCTGAGAGAGTAATGGATTCAAATGATCTTGAAAAAGAAAGAGGAATAACAATACTTTCTAAGAACACAGCTGTTCATTATAAAGGTATTAAAATAAATATAGTTGACACACCAGGTCATGCTGACTTTGGTGGTGAAGTTGAACGTGTTTTAAAAATGGTTGATGGAGTTGTTTTATTAGTTGATGCTTTCGAAGGAGCAATGCCTCAAACTAGAGAAGTTTTAAAGAAATCATTAGCTTTAAATCTTAAACCAATAGTTGTTATTAATAAAATAGATAGACCTGGAGCAAGACCAGAAAAAGTTGTTGATGAAGTATTAGACTTATTTATAGAATTAAATGCAAATGATGAACAATTAGATTTCCCTGTTGTATATGCTTCTGGAAAACAAGGAACTGCAAGTTTAGATGTTACAAAACAAGATGAAAACTTAGAATGTTTATTTGAAACAATTATAAATTCAATTAATCCACCAGCTTGTGATCAAGATGGTCCAATGCAAATGTTAGTATCTAATATAGATTATGATGATTATGTTGGTAGAATTGCAGTTGGTAGAGTTGAAAGAGGAATTGTTAAACTTGGAATGCCAGTAACAATATGTAAAAAAGATGATAAAACAGAATCTGCAAGAGTTACAAAATTATATACATATGACGGATTAAAAAGAATTGAAGTTGAAGAAGCAGAAGCTGGAGATATTATCTGTATGTCAGGTATAGCAGACATAAATATAGGTGACACAATTTGTGATTATGAACATCCTGAAAAAATACCTTTTGTTGATATAGATGAACCAACTGTATCAATGACATTTAGTGTTAATAATGGACCTTTAGCAGGAAGGGAAGGACAATATATCACTTCAAGACATATTAGAGACAGATTATTTAAAGAACTAGATAGAAACGTTTCATTAAGAGTAAAAGAAACTGAGTCACCAGATTCATTTGAAGTATCTGGTAGAGGTGAATTACATTTATCTATTCTAATTGAAACAATGAGAAGAGAAGGATTTGAACTATTAGTTTCAAGACCTAAGGTTATAATAAAAGAAATCAATGGTGAAAAATGTGAACCTATTGAAAGACTTGTTGTAAATGTTCCAGATGATTGCATAGGAAACGTTATTGAGAAACTTGGAAAAAGAAAAGCAGAAATGATTAATATGGAACCAGCTGAAGATGGACATACAAAAGTAGAATTCAAAATACCAGCAAGAGGTCTTATTGGATATAGAACAGAATTCTTAACAGATACAAAAGGTAATGGAACAATGAACTCAATATTTGATTCATATGAACCATATAAAGGTGAAGTTGTATCAAGAACTAGAGGAACTATAGTTGCATTTGAAGCAGGTAAATCAATTACTTATGGACTTTATAATGCACAAGATAAAGGTGATTTATTTATAGGACCAGGTGTTGAAGTATATGAAGGAATGATAGTTGGAATTAATTCAAGACCAGAAGATTTAGCTATTAATGTTTGTAAAGAAAAACATTTAACAAACACTAGAGCATCTGGATCTGATGATGCATTAAGATTAGTTCCACCAATTCAAATGAGTTTAGAGAAAGCTCTTGAATTCATACAAGATGATGAGCTTGTTGAAGTAACACCTTTAAATATTAGACTAAGAAAGAAAATATTAGATTCAAAAGAAAGAGAAAGAGCTGCTAGAAATAGCAATAAATAATTTAAAAGGCTTAGTTTATCTAGGCCTTTTGTGATATAAAAAGATTTTTTACAGGAGATAAAATGAAAAAAATATTCAAGAATGTGTTTTTTGATACACTTTTATTTTTAGCAATATATTTAATATCATATTTTATATTAAAACACTTTAATCTGATATTTATGCAATGGATTAGAGATTTAGCTTGTTTTGCAATTTCTATTGGATTTATTTTAGGATTAATACAAATAAATATTAAACTTAGCAAAAAGAACATAGTGCTTTGTATTATAGTCTGGCTTATATTTACATTTATAATTATTGCAATGGCGGGAGTAGGACTATTTTATTTGATATTTTTTTATGATCCTGAGTGCATTTCAAATTTTGAAGGAAGAAAAATGGTACAAGAAACAAGAAGTGTATGGAAATCTAATTATATCAACTATTACGACTATATGAATCCTTTTGTTAGAAGTAGACAAAATAGAGTAAAAGTACAGTATGATGATGCAATAGCCGAAGATGAATATGCAGGAACAACTTATTATAATGAAAAAGGTGAAGAAGTTGAAGATATTAATGGTACAGAATACGTTGATCTAACAGCATTGAAATCATTCACAATAGGGGAAAAAAATAGTACATATGAAAACGTTAAAGAAGTTTTAGAACACACTAAAGAAAATTATTGTGGAAACTATTGTAATATAGAATATAATGAATTTACATTGTACATATGTTTTTCTAATAATCCTCAAAAAATAGTAAATGATGAAAGCAAAGATAGAATAAACAAGATTATTGACACATTTTTGAAAAATCAAAAAGAAAATAGTATTTATCGTATATATATTGATACTGGAGAAATACGAATAGTAAATATAGAAACTGATAGTATTTATAATAGTGACCAAAATAGAACAATGTACATTGATGCGAATGATGAAGAAGGCATACTTGACTATTGTAAGAAGGAGATTGGTAATTTCAGTAATGCAGAAGATACACAAGGAAGGAAAATACTTATTAGTTACAAGGAGAGTTTGTATAAAACTTCATATATCGAAATTATATATAAGCCATTTATAAGTAAAGAAAAACAATCTGAAGATAGCGAAGCTATTGGAAATGTTGGATATTATGAATATTATGTAGATGGAGAATTAAAAGGTATTTATTATGTTCCTGACTGGAAAATTAATGTTTCTGAAAATAATGGAAAATTACATATGTATTTTAGTTCAAAAGATAATTCTGTAGAAATTTTTAAATAAACTAATAAAAATACTTTTGACACTATATTACGTAGATGGAGAATTAAAAGGAAAATACTACTATAACTATATGTGAGTTTATGAAATAAAAAAACAATAGGAGATAAAAATGTTTAATGATAAAGTTTTGGAAGAAGTAAAGAAAAAGGCATTAGAAGACCACATTCCAATAATAATGGATGATACATTAGAAAAAATAAAAGAAATATTAGAAGAAGAAAAGCCAAAAAGAATATTGGAAATAGGAACTGCTGTTGGATATTCTGCAAGCCAATTTGCAAAATTCACAGATGACGATTGTATTATAGATACAATTGAAATTGACGAGGAAAGAGCAAAAGAAGCACAAAATAATATTAAAGAAATAGGAGTAGAAGATAGAATAAATATTATGGTTGGAAATGCTGTTGATATTTTACCTAATTTAGATAATGTTTATGATATTGTATTCATAGATGCAGCAAAAGGAAAATATCCAATATTTTTAGAATATGGAATAAAATTAACAAGAAAAGGCGGATTAATATTAGCAGATAATATTCTTTATAAAGGATATGTAATGAGCGATTACAATAAGCATAAACAAAGAACTGCGGTTAGACACTTAAGAGAATTTATAAAAGAAGCAACAGAGAATGAAAAACTAGAAACTGAAATATTAGAAGTGGGAGACGGACTTTCTATAACGAGAGTTAATTAAAAATAAATGAAAAAACGGACGGGGAATGAATCCCATCCGCTTTTCTTTTTTGGCTACATTTAGCCTTGTCGCAAACCTCTTAATAAAAACTAAAAAACATAAACATTTCTGATTGGAGCACCTACATCGGTTTCGCGATGAGTGGGCACGATTGCTATGAACTGCTCAGAATAATCGACATCGTCAAAACCAGTTTCGGCATTATGGAATTTGCCACCCTGGATATAGATTGTTTTGACATTACACAAATCCGGATCATCTAAGCTATCACCATTCTTTGCAACCTGAAAGCTTTTAACATTTCCGCCGTGCCGCCTCCAAATCTTAATTAGCATCTCCTTATCCTCGTTTGGTATTACGGTATCAAACTCTCTTTCAAGAGAGTCAATAAACCGTTTTTCATGATGCTGCAGTTTCAAGAGATTCACTCCTTTCTATTTAGAATATTAATAATATATCATAAAAAGCCCATTAAAACAAGTAATAGAAGAAATAATTTACATAATGTTATTAAAATACAAAAAAGAAAGCTATAGGAAAATCCTATAACTTTCTTGAAAATTTAATTTATTTTATTCTGCATGAGAAGTAAGTACAGGAATAACTTGTTTCTTTCTTGAAACTATTCCTTCTAAAAATGCAGTATTGTTTTCTAATTTTACTGAATATGATTTTTCAACTAAATCAGCATGTGAACCTAAAACAATAGCTTGAGAATTACTATTAATAATATCAGTAATTAATAATAAATCTAAATCTAAGCCTAAAGATTCAACATCTTTATTCATAGCTTCTTCTAATTTTGCTTTTCTTGTCATTACATCATCTATATCAGCAGTATTTACTTGAGAAATTTTAGCTTTGATTTTATCAGCAATAGTAACAACTTTAGCATCTAAATTAACTAATTCTTCTTCAGAGAATGAAGATAAATCTGTTCCTGCTTTAAGCATTGCTAATCCATAAGAGTTAATATCAGTATTAGAAATTTTTGCTAATTTTTCAGCAACTTCTCTATCTAAATCAGTGCAAGTAGGAGATTTGAATAATAATGTATCAGAAATAATTGCACTTAACATTAATCCTGCAACATCAGCTGGAATTGTAACATTATTTTGATTAAATAATTTATAAAGTATAGTACAAGTACATCCAACAGGTTCAGCATAGTAGTATACTGGTTCAGCTGTTTCAAAACCATTAACTCTATGATGGTCAACTACCATATATATATGAGCACTTTTAATATTATCTGCTGATTGATCAGGTTCGTTATGATCAACAAGAATTACATTATCATCTTCAGAAACAGAAGTTAATAATTCAGGTGCTCCAATTTTAAAATGATTTAATGCAAATTCAGTTTCCTTAGAAATATTTCCAAGTCTACGTGGCTCTGCAGTTTTACCTAATTTTGTTTGTAAGCAAGCTAGAGCAATACTAGATGCTATTGAATCTGTATCAGGACTTTTATGTCCAAAAACTAATAATTTTTCCATATAAATTACTCCATTCTTAAAAAATCTAGGAATATATTATAATATTTTGAAAATTAAATCAACTATTTTTAATAAAATATAGAATAATAAAGCACTCTAGACTAGCTTTTAGTAATTATTTATGATATAGTATTTATGTTAAAAATTGAAAGGAAAGAATTATATGGCAAAAATTGAATTATTAGCGCCAGCTGGATCTTTTGAAAAAGCTAAAGTTGCTTTTTTATATGGAGCTGATGCAGTTTACATGGGAACTAAAAGTTTATCCTTACGTACAAGAGTCCAAGTTGATGATGATGACTTAGAGAAAACAATCGAATATGCTCATAAACTTGGAAAGAAAGTGTATGTAGCCATAAACATTTATGCATGGGACGAAAAATATGAAGAAATAATTAAAGTTGCTAAAAGATTAGACAAACTCAAACCGGACGGAATTATTGCGTCCGACGGAGGAGTTATTGATACATTAAAAGAATATGCTCCAAATATCGATATTCACATTAGTACACAAGCAAATGTATTAAGTTATCATACTGCGAATTTCTGGTATAAAAATGGAGCAAAAAGAATTATTCTTGGCAGAGAAATGAGTAAAGAACAAATAAAAGAATTGATAAAACATAAACCTAAAGATCTAGAAGTTGAAATGTTTGGGCATGGAGCTTTATGTTGGGGATATTCTGGAAGATGTTTTTTAAGTGATTTTCTTAGCGGAAGAAGTGCAAATCTTGGAGATTGTGTACAAAGCTGCAGATGGGCTTATAATGTTTATCTTGAAGAAAAAAATAATCCAGGAAATCTAATGCCAATAGAAGATGATGAAAATGGTACATATATATTATCTTCAAAAGATTTATGTTTAATAAAAGAAATCCCAGAAATAATAGAAATGGGAGTAGATAGCTTAAAAATAGAAGGAAGACTTAAAACAGAATATTATTTGGCATCAGTTGTCAATAGCTATAGAAATGCAATTGACGATTACTACAAAGATCCTGAAAAATATGATTATAAAAAATACTTAGAAGAACTAGAAAAAACAAAAACTAGAGGATTAACAACATTTTATTTTAATGATAGAAATAATAAAGATTTTCAGGAATATGAAGGAAGACAATATAATGCAAATTACGAATATGGCGGAAAAGTAATTTCTAAAGAAAATGAAAAAACAATTATAGAAATCAAAAACAAACTTTCTGTTGGAGATAAAATGGAAATAATAATACCAGGAAAAATTGAAACAGAAAAATTTGTAATTGATAAATTATGGGATATAGAAACAGATGAAGAAATTCAGACTGTTAACCCAGGAAAAGCAGAACAAAAAGTGAAAATTATATTACCAATTGAATGCAAAGAAAATTGGATAATAAGAAGAAAGAAATAAAGAAAAATTTTAAAGTTTACAATAATATTAAACAGAGTTATAATAGTTAAATATATTGGGAAGAGAAAAGGAGATTTTTATGAACGAAAACAATAATGAGCAAAATGAAGAGATTGATATTAATCATTTAATTGCAATTAGAAGAGACAAGCTAAAGGAATTACAAAATGAAGGAAAGGATCCGTTCGAAATAACAAAATATAATAGAACTAACACAGCTGGTGAAATAAAAACAAATTATGAACAATTTGAACAAAAAGATGTAAAAGTAGCAGGAAGAATTATTGCTAAAAGAATTATGGGAAAAGCATCATTCTGCACTATTCAAGATTGTGATGAAAAAATTCAAAGCTATGTTAGCATTAATGATTTAGGAGAAGAATCATATAAAGCTTTTAAAACATGGGACATAGGTGACATTATAGGAATTTCAGGATTTGTTTTTAAAACTAGAACTGAAGAAATTTCTGTACATGCAAAAGAAGTTGTACTTTTATCAAAATCATTAAGACCATTACCTGAAAAATTTCATGGTTTAAAAGATACTGATTTAAGATATAGACAAAGATATGTAGATTTAATAATGAATCCTGAAGTTAAGAATACATTTATTATGAGAAGCAACATTATTAAAGAAATTAGAAGAATATTAGATGAAAAAGGTTATCTAGAAGTTGAAACACCTATATTAAATACAATTTCAGGTGGAGCAACAGCTAAACCATTCATTACTCATCATAACGCACTAAACTTAGATATGTATTTAAGAATTGCAACAGAATTAAATCTTAAGAGATTAATTGTTGGTGGATATGACAAAGTATATGAAATGGGAAGAATTTTTAGAAATGAAGGAATGGATATCAGACATAATCCAGAATTTACAACAATAGAACTTTATGCAGCATATGAAGATTATAATGATATGATGGATATTACTGAGGAAATCATTTCTAAATGTGCTATAAAAGTTTGTGGAACAACAAAGATTACTTACCAAGGTCAAGAAATAGATCTTACACCAACTTGGAAAAGAATAACTATGATTGACTCTATAAAGGAAGCATGTGGAGTTGACTTTAATGAAATTCAAACAGATGAGGAAGCTGTTAAATTAGCAGAAGAAAGAAAAATGGAATTTGCTGATGAAACAAAAAGAACTCGTGGAGATGTTATATCAATGTTCTTTGATGAATATGTTGAAAAAACACTTATTCAACCAACATTTGTATATGATTATCCAGTTGAAATTTCACCACTTGCTAAGAGAAAACCATCAGATCCTAGATTAACAGAAAGATTTGAAGTATTTATTGGAGGAAGAGAATACGGAAATGCATTCTCAGAATTAAATGATCCAATTGACCAAT
>CANQPZ010000049.1 GCA_947625895.1 uncultured Clostridia bacterium
AGTACATCTTTTCTCATTGCAGAAATTGTTTCTCTTGCAATTATTTTTCCATCAACAACTGCTTGAATTGGTATTTCAAATAATTGTCTAGGTATAACTGTTTTTAGTTTTTCTGCCATCTTTCTTCCTCTACTATAAGCGGAATCTTTATGTACAATAAATGAAAGTGCATCAACAGACTCATTATTTATATGTATATCTAGCTTAACTAACTCAGATTTTGCATATTCTTTAAATTCGTAATCAACTGATGCGTATCCTTTTGTTTTTGATTTTAAAGTGTCAAAGAAATCATAAATAATTTCATTTAACGGCAAATTGTATTCAAGAATTACCCTGTTTGTATCAAGGTATTTCATGTCTATATAAACGCCTCTTCGTTTTTGACATATATCCATAACATTTCCAACAAAGTCTTTTGGTGTCATAATTTCAACTTTCATTATTGGTTCTTCAATGTATTTAACTTCTTGGGTTTTTGGCAAGTCTGTTGGATTATATAATTCAATAACATCTCCATTTGTTTTGTGAACTTTATATATAACTGATGGTGCTGTTGTAATTAGTCCTATATCAAATTCTCTTTCTAGTCTTTCAATTATTATTTCTAGATGTAGTAATCCTAAAAATCCGCATCTAAAGCCAAATCCTAATGCAACTGATGTTTCAGGCTCAAATTCCAATGCAGCATCATTTAATTTTAGTTTCTCAAGAGCATCTTTTAAATTTTCATATTCACTACCATCTAATGGATACATTCCACAATATACCATTGAATTAGCTTTTTTGTATCCTGGTAAAGGTTCATTTGCTGGATTTTCAAAATGTGTAATTGTATCACCAACATGTAAATCTGAAACATTTTTTATGCTTGCAGCTATATATCCAACTTCTCCTGCTTTTAATGAATCTGATGGTATATATTCACCTGCACCAAAATATCCAACTTCATTTACTGTAAAATGTTTTTTTGTTGCCATAAATAGTATTTCGTCTCCAACTTTTACAGTTCCTTCTTTTACTCTTACATAGCTTATTGCACCTTTATAATTATCATAAAAAGAATCGAAAATTAAACATTTTAGTTTTTCATTTCTATCTCCAGCAGGTGCTGGAATATCTTTAACTATTCTTTCTAACACTTGATCTACATTTAATCCTGATTTTGCAGATATACATGGTGCATCCATTGCTGGAATTCCAATAACATCTTCTATTTCTTTTTTTACTTCGTCAGGTCTAGCATTTGGTAAATCTACTTTATTTATTACTGGTATAATTTCTAAGTTGTTGTCTAGTGCCAAATATACATTTGCTAAAGTTTGTGCTTCAACTCCTTGACTACTGTCAACAACTAAAATAGCTCCTTCACATGCTGCCAAACTTCTTGAAACTTCATAGTTAAAATCAACATGTCCAGGAGTATCTATTAAATTTAATTCATATGTTTGACCATCTTTAGCAGTATAATTCATTCTTACAGCTTGAGATTTTATTGTTATTCCTCTCTCTTTTTCAATTTCCATGTTATCTAGAACTTGGCTTTCCATCTCTCTTTCAGAAAGAACACCTGTCATCTCAATTAGCCTATCTGCTAAAGTTGATTTTCCATGATCAATATGTGCAATTATACTAAAATTTCTAATTAGCTTTTGATTATTATCCACGTTTTAAGCTTTGCTCCTTTATACTTTACTATTCATGTATTTTACCAAAATATCACTATATTTTCAAGATTCCAATATAACTTATAATTTTATAAACCCGATTAATAATTAATTTGAAAGCTGCGCAGCGACCAAACGTAGCGAGATTTGTCGAGCGCAGTGCGATTGAAGCAACTTACAGACTAGTTTTTAAAATCTGGAAGTTGCGACAGCAAAGCTTGAAAATTAATTATTATTAGGGTTTAGCAATACTAATACAGTTGCGCAATGATCAAAAAATAACAAGAGTAGTTTTTAGCTACTCTTGTTATTAATTTAAAATATAAACCATATTGCTCCAGGTGGAATTGCATATAATATCCACATTACTGCTATAAATATTTCAAAATCGCTACCTTCAACATGTACTGGTTCAAATGCATTCTTAATTGAATCTGCTGTTCCATCTAGACTAACTCCATTTAACTTATTAACTAAGTTTGAAGTAAATTCTTTTATCTTATCTATTGCATCATCTATTAATGTTCTATTTACTGGTATTTCATCTACATATGAAACTCTATATTCGTCTATGTTTCCTACAGAATAAAGTAATTTAAATCTTCTTTCTTCACCTGGTTGTAAATTCTCAAATGCTAAATATTTTGATTGCATTAATCTGCCTTTGTAATATGAATCAACTTTAACATATTGTTTTTCAATTACTTTATCTGAAGTATTTCTAACTACTCCAGTGAAATAACCTTGTTGCCTATTTGAATTTGCTTTATCTAATTCAATTTGGAAGCCATTATCAGATTGTTGTATTTTTACATTGTTTTTTACATCACGATAAGAATTAGCAAACATCATATCTGTTGCGAAGTTTGAAAACAAATAAAACAGAACTATGATTAATGCATATGTAAAAAACGTTTTCATTCTGGCCATAGCGTTCCTCCTTTTTATCAATACTCATACACATTATATTATACTATACTTTACATAAATTGTAAATATTTTCTTTATACTTCAATCTATTTATTTTACTAACTTTGTTGGATTTTACATGCTTTATTTAAATAAATTGAATAAATATATACTTCTCTTACTTTAGCTTTTAAAGCTTCTTCTAGCGCTTTTTTGTATATATCAAGTTGTACTTTATATTTTTCAATAAGTTCTTCTTCTTTTTGTACATAGTCAGTTTTATAGTCTACTAAAACTATATTATCGTTTTCATCAATATAATATAAGTCTATAATTCCTTGTACTAGTATGTTTTCAGATTCTTTTGTGTCATAAATTTCTTTTGTATTAATATAAGTATAAAAAGGCATTTCTTTGTATATTTGTTTTGCATTTTTTAATTTCTTCATAAAATCTGATGACATAATATCATAGATTTTTTCAGGCTTTACAGCATTTTTTTGTGGTTCTGTAATTATTTTTTTAGCACATAATTCCTCAATAAAATCTTTAATATCATCAAGAGTATAATCCTTTTTTAGATCTAATTTTTGCAAAATTAAGTGAATTACTGTTCCTAATTCTGCTCCTGTTATTTTCTCATTTTCAACTGTAAAATTAGGTTTTATTTCTATATGCTTTTCCTGACTAGTTTTCTGTTTCAATTCTTTTATTTTAGTAACACTCATTTTGCTTTGAAGTTTAGTCATTTCTTCATGTTCATATTTCCAATTTAGAATCTTTTCTATTTTTTCATAATTTATATTTGGGACTTCTAAATTTTTCTCTTCTTTTGTATTATCTTCTACATCATTAATAATATCTTTTTTCTGAATTTTATTTAAATCTATTACTTTATTATCCTCATTATTTAGATAAACCAATTCAATCCAACCTAGGTAGTTTCTATATTTTTTAAGTAATAAATGATTTATTTTTCCATTTTCTTTTTCATATGTATCTAGTAAATCTTTTTTTTCATCTAAAGACTTTTCTAAATCATTCTCAATACCGGTAATAATCAATTTTTCTTTTGCACGAGTTAAAGCAACATATAAAATTCTCATTTCTTCTGCTATTGATTCATCTTTGATTTTTATTTTTATAGCTTCTTTTGCAGCTGTAGAATATTGTATTTTTCTCTCATAATTAATATACTCTGGTCCAAATCCTATGTCTTGATGTAATAAGATATTTTCACTTAAATCTCTTTGATTAAAGTTTTTATCTGTTCTTGAAATAATAGCAACAGGAAACTCTAAACCTTTGCTTTTGTGAATACTCATTATTCTTACAACATTTTCATTTTCGCCAATTAATTTTGCACTACTTAAATCACTATTACTATTTTTAACTTTTTCTAAATATCTGATGAAGTTGAATAAGCCTTTAAAGCTAATATTTTCATATTCTTTAGCTCTTTCAAAAAGCATTTTCAAGTTTGCTTTTCTGATTTCTCCATTAGGCATTAATGTGACATAATTATAATAATCTGTTTCATTATATATCTTCCAAATTAATTCATTTATTGGTAAATATTTCTCTTCTTCTCTCCAATTAGAAATCATTTGTATGAATTTTTCTAATTTGTTTTTTAGTTCTGTGTCTGCATTATCAGAATTTAAATATGCTTTTAATGCATCAAAGTAATATCCATCTTTTTGTGCTAGTCTAATTTCAATAAGCTCGTTGTCTGTGAAATCACCTATAAATGATCTCATTACTGCAACAAGTGGAATATCTCTATATGGATTATCTATTATTTTCAATAGATTAATTATTGTTTGGATTTCTATGGAGTCTAAATAGTTTTCTGACTGATCACTAAATACTGGTATTTCTAAATTTTGTAATTCTTTTTCAAAGATATTGGCTGTATTAGCTGTTGCTCTAAGAAGAATAACTATGTCTCTATACTGGATATCTCTATATCCTTTTTTTCTATCATAAACTTGATATTTTGTTTTTATTAATTCACGTATTCTTTTGGCAACAAATTTTGCTTCTATCTCTGTTTTTTCAATAATTTCATCGCTATTATCGTCTTCTTCATCATCTTCTTTTTCTTCTTGTTTTAAATCTATTATATCTAGTTCTGCTTTTCCAGCATATTTTGCATTTTTATCTTCTGGATTTTCATATGTTGCAGCTAAATTTAAATATTCGCTTTCATCATATTCAATCTCTCCAAACTCTTTACTCATGATATTTTGAAATATCATATTTGTTACATCTAATATGTTTTCTCTACTTCTAAAATTTTTGAATAGTTTTATTTTTTGACCATAATTATTTTTTTCTAAACCATATTTTTCGTATTTATCTAAAAAAAGTTCTGGTCTAGCTTGTCTAAATCTATATATGCTCTGTTTTACATCTCCAACCATAAAAATATTTTTATTATTAGAAATTGAATTAAGTATATATTCTTGGACTAGGTTACTATCCTGATATTCGTCAATCGCAATTTCTTGAAATTTTTCTTCATATCTTTTGGCTACGTCTGTTTTTACATATTCTCCATTTTCATTTTTCTGAAGTAAAATATTTAATGCATAATGCTCTATATCACTAAAATCCATTACATTTTTTGTTGATTTCTTTTCCTTGAAATTTTCTGCAAATTTGAGAGTTACATATTTTAAGTTTTCAAGAATTGGATACATTTCTTTAATATCAGAAATTGCTTCTTCAGTACTATATAGGAAAGTTTTTTCTATTAATTTATTTAATCTTTCTCTAACTTTGTCTCTTGATTTTTTACATTCATCTTTAAGTTCACTTATTATTTTTTTATCTGTTGGCCATGTTTTTAGTTTTACATTTTGTGAGTATTCATAAGATTGGTCCCATTTATCTAAA
The DNA here is from genome assembly GCA_947625895.1 of uncultured Clostridia bacterium. Classification (GTDB taxonomy): domain Bacteria; phylum Bacillota; class Clostridia; order TANB77; family CAG-508; genus UMGS1994. The sequence goes on from CANQPZ010000049.1 coordinate 5,478, forward strand.
TTTACAAATCCTTCTAATTGGTAAATGTCATCTGCTATAACTAATTCATATTTTGATAATTCTGAATCTCTTTCTAATTTGCTTTTTATACTTTTCAATATATTAATTTGATTTAAAATATCATCTTTGAATTCTTTTAATAAAATTTTTCCCCATATTGTTTCTGAAAAATCTTTTACATCTGTTGGATTAAAGATTCCGATTTTTTCTTCTAACCATTCTTCAGAAAATGGCGTACTTTGTATATAATTATATATTTTTAATACTAAATTTTTTAGTTCCTCATCATCCTTATAACCTGTATATAATTCAACTAATTTATAAAATTTTTCATCATTTTCAATATAAAATTGTTCAAATGTGTCTTCAAGAGCTTCTTGTTTTAATAGTTCTAATTCTGTATTATCTGCTATTCTAAAATTTGATGAAATTCCTATTTCAAAAAAATTATTCCTTATTACATCAAGGCAAAATGAGTCTATTGTACAAATACTTGCTTTGTTTAGTAATATAATTTGTCTTCTAAGTCTTGCATTTTGTGCATCTTTATCAATTTCTTTATATAAGGCTGTTAATATTCTCTCTCTCATTTCAGATGCTGCTGCATTTGTGAATGTAACAACTAGTATCTTGTCTATATCCACCTGTTCGTCTAGTATTTTTCTAATGATTCTTTCAACTAATACAGTTGTTTTTCCACTTCCAGCAGCTGCTGCAACAAGAATATTACTTCCTTTTTCAAATATTGCCTGTGACTGTTCTTTAGTCCAATTAGTAGACATTCTTTTATCCTTTCATTAATTTTTTCATTAATTCGTCTATTTTTTCTTTTCTCTTTTTAGTTTCATCTACATCTATTACAAATTTCTCGTCAATAAGTTCTATGCAATCTCCTTCTTTAATATCTTGTGGGAATTGATCAATATTGTACTCTACCATTTTTCCATTATCTTGGTTTTCACATATAACTATATCTTTTTCTATTCTATCAATAATATATTTCATTTAAAAATCCTTTCTTCACTGGATTATATCAATTTATTATTAATTATACAAGAAAGAGACCCCAACCATTGTCGGGGCCTCTCGAAGGTGTTGCTAATTATCCAATACAACAACGTTTTCCAAAACGATTACCGGTATAGATAATAGTTTTTCATCCCTTGCCGCAAGATAAATTGACTTTCCTTCTAGTAACACGCCGTTTTTAGAAACAACTACAGGTTTTGGGATTTTATAATTATTCTTCCGAATGAACGACCGTGCCTTATGATAGTTTTTACTTTTTCTGCGTTCTGATGAATCTCTCGGGGTTTTGATCTTTTTAACACTCCAATAATCAATCCATTCAAGTGGAATGTCGAATCCTGGTTTAATGTGTTGACTATACTTTCTTCGGTTTTTTTCGGCGATTCTCTTTTTGTAGAATCTGTCCTTTTCTGCCTTACACGAAAGTGTCCGCATTACCCTGTACTCGGCTTCGTTCAAGCTTGCTTTTTCTCTGTTGCAATTTGCACATGCTGGACCTAAATTGTTAGTTATAGAAACTCCTCCAAACTCACGTGGGTACAGATGGTCAATTGTCATTTTGCTTGGAGATACCTCTCTCCGACAATATTGACACACTTTTCTACCTTTGAGCACATACGTTATGTCAGACATAATCTTATAGAAATCTCCGTAGCCCTTTATCTCTAAAATTCCATCTGACCGAACTCTTGCGTAACGGCCTTTTGATGTTCTTGTGTAATTCCTTGGTAATTCTATAATCATAAGTTACCATCCTTTCTTACAAGACGCGTTTCTGGGTTGAGCCTATGCTATCACGTTTTACTTCAAAAATCAACATTGATTTTTGATTTTTCTTATAATATAATTTTTAAAAATAAGGAGATTTTTGATTTTATGATTTTATTTGATTTACCAGTTTATCAATTTATTATGAATATATTTGTTCCAACAGTAGTAATGACTAATATTATGCAATTAATTTCTACTCTAGCCTCACCTATAGTTATTGTTACTGCTATACTTTGTGTTGCAATTCTTGTTAAAGATAAAAAATATTTTAAAATATTCTTTTTAGTAAATTTGGTAGCAATAATTATTAACAATATATTAAAAATAATCATACATAGACCTAGACCAACTAATACTATGTTATTTTCTTATGAAAGTTCTTATAGTTTTCCAAGTTCACATGCTTTAATATCAGTAGTTTTCTATGGTCTATTAATATACTATATTCTAAAATTTGTTGATAAGAAATGGCTTAGATATTTACTTGTTTCATTTCTATCAGCATTAATATTTTTCATTGGACTAAGTAGAATTTATTTAGGAGTTCATTATGCTACCGATGTTGTTGCTGGATATATACTCGGTGTTATTTACCTATTTTTAGTTATAAAATATTTCCTTTCAAAAGATAAAAAAAATACTAAAATAGTTAAAAAGAAAAGGACAACAAAAAGTCTAAATAAAGTAAAGAAAAAAAGCACAATTTTGAAGTGAACCCCATTTAGTTCACTTCAATTTAGTGCTTTTTTTAATTATTCTTTTTCCCAGTGATTAGATGGATTTACTACTTCTCCATCTTTTTTCATTTCAAAATGTAAATGCGGTTCGTCTGCGATTTCAAATGCTGCACTATCTCCAACTGATCCTATAGTTTGTCCTTTTTCAACAGTTTCTCCTTCTGAAACAAAATCTGCTGACAAAAGATTTGAGTATATTGTTTTGAAGCCGTTTTCATGTGATATTGTAACTGTTGTTCCATATCTAGGATCATTTTTTATTGATTCTACTGTTCCTGCTTCAGATGCTACTACTGCACTTCCCTTTTCTGCTTTAATATCTATTCCTAAATGAACAGTCCATTCTTTTAAAGTTTCTGAATATACTAAGCTTGAATCTGCAAAATCTTTTGTAATTTCTCCTTTTACTGGAACTGAAAAATGTAGCTCAATAGGTTTTGGTGTTTCCACTACGTTTTTTTGTTTAGTTTCACTTGTTATAGGTTGGATTGTCTCTTTTGGTTCAATAGTATTAGTAGGTACTGTGTTCTCAGCTTCTACTTCATTTATACTTTTATCTTCGCTTGTACTTACTGCTGTTGCATCTGAAGTAGTTAAATTTTCAATTCTTGATATTTCGCTATTAGCTTCTTGTCTATCCTTATACAATGTTAAAGCAAATATTAGAGCAATTAAAAATACTAGTGAACAAATTCCTATTATATAGTAAAGTTTTTGTTTATCTAATCCTGAATTTTCATATCTTTTTCCTCTCATTTTTCCCTCCTATATTTTGTTGTTTATAACAAGTATTTACAATTTTTTCTAAAATATACGGAAGAACTTTAATTTTTAATATTTTGAATTTCTATATCTTTATAATAATGTTCAATAATCTCTTTATAATTTTTTCCTTCTTTAGCCAGAGTATTGCTTCCAGTTTGACTTAAGCCTACTCCATGACCGTAGCCAATTACTTTAAATTTTATTTTGTTATCATTCCTTTCAAATGTAAAATTTGATGATCTTAGTCCAAAAATACTTCTGGCTTCAACTCCTGAAATATTTTTATTTCCTATTTTTATAGTCCTTATTCTTGAGCTTTCAGTATATTCAAGTATTTTTATTGAATCTTCTTCATTCCAATTTATAGAGAAATCATTATATTTCTCTTTCATCTTTTTTTCGATTTCATCTGTGCTTAATTCAATTTCTGAATAATATTGACTGTAATTTTCTTCGCCACTGGTTTCAACTACTTGCAAGTATGGATAATTTGTCCCTCCCCATACATTTACTGGTATCTCAGTACTACCACCACTATTAGAATGGAAAAACGCATCTATAGGTCTTCCTTGATAAGTAATTATATCTCCTGCTGAAGCATATACTGCTGTTCTTATTTTTTCCCATTTTTCTTCTTGATTTTCTCCCCATCTTTCAAATCTTTTTTCTTTAGATACCCATGCCTGGCAGCAATTTGAATCATCACATATATCTGCATTATCGTGTTTTTTTCCATTTTCTATTTGATACAAAGTATATGTTCTTGCAACAGTTGCCTGTGCTTTTAGAGCCTCTAATTCATAATCAACTGGCATTTCTCCTGCAACAACATTTACTAAATATTCTTCAAGTTCAATTGTTTCAACTGAATTATCATTTTTATGTAAAAGATTAATCGTTTTATATTTCACGCCATAATCAATTTGTGCTTCTTCAGTTTTTTGTTCTACATTATCTGTTTCTTGATTAAAGGTAAACTTTCGTGTGAAACAGATTGGAATAATAATTAATACAACAAGCATAGAAGCAAAAAAATAAATAAAATAATTTTTATTAACTTTAGGAACTAGTATTTTCAATTATTCTCCTTTATGCTTTCTCTCAGTTTTAATAGTATCTTTTTCTCTATCCTTGAGACTTGTACTTGACTAATACCATATTTGTTTGCTATTTCTGATTGAG
>CANQPZ010000050.1 GCA_947625895.1 uncultured Clostridia bacterium
ACATTTAGCCTCAGCAGTTACAACTATACAAGTAATCAATATATCTTGCCATATGATGCAATTGTAATTGAATAATTCTATGTTTCTAAGCAGAGGGACACCATTTCTAATGGTGTCCCTCTTTCTAAATTGAAAAAAAATAATACAAAAGTACTTAATTTTTATACTTTTTGTAATATAAATTTAACCGATATTTAATTGTATATATCGACATTTTAATATAAAATTTGATATATATATGAAATGGAGGAGAAAAATCATGGCTGAACTACCAGTAAAGCAAAGTACATTTTCAAAAATTCGTCAAGGCATTTTAAACACTGCTTTACGTGGTCGTTTCTCAAGAAGAATGATTGCTAATTTTGCTCCTAATTTTTTTGGTTCTTCTTTAGTATCTTATGTTTCTGCCCATGATGATGAAAATTTAACAAAAACAACCGAGTTAATTTCATCTATGGGAAAAGGCGCAATTAAATCAAATATGACTAGCATGATGAACTCAATTAAGAATACATACCCAGATAATTCAATAAATGAAGGATTACACAAAATATATGCCTCTTTAGATCAGAAATCGCAGGATGCTTTTTCTACTGAATTAGTAAATTATATACTTAACGATTATAATTCATTTTATTATTCTGATGACACATTAAATATGATTTTTTCTTCAGTTGACTTTCAGTCTAAAAATAAAACAGAATTAGACAATATAATTAAAAAGTTAGAGGATGGTTTCTCACATAGCAGAGAATCATATTATCTTTTCACTAATCTAACTTTAGAGCAAAAGGAAGAAAATTTTTCTAGATTTGTCAGAAATAACTTAGATCCTAGATATCTTCAGCAAATTCCAGAAGAAGATAGATTTGAACAATATAATCATATTCTGGAAATTTACAAAAATAAAGATAACATATATGAAGATTATAATATTTCATCATGTTTTGGAATGTTATCAGAAAATGAAAGAATAAATGTTTTAGATGATACCTTTTCAATTATAAGAAGATCAGATTCGGCTTCTAAAGGAACTTCATACTTGAACATCCTTAAAAATATTCCTGCAGCTCAACAAGAACAATATTATAAAGAAATATATGAATATTTAGTTAAAAATAACTTTGCTTTTGTATCCTATGTTTCTTTTCTCGACAAATCATTGCATAAATATATTGCGCATGATGTCATAGAAAGTACTAGAGTACTTAACAATTCTAGTATGTATGACCAATTTGATACAATAAAGCAATTAAATTCTGCAGATAGAAATCAAGCATTTGTTGATATATTAAGCAACAGTACAGATAATCAACAAATAAACTATATATTAAATCTATTACACTCTTATAATGATCTATTAACTGATTTTCAAAATTTTACTGTTGACAACAATATACAACAAGTAATGACTTCAGAAAAACTACAGTTATTAAATCAAAACGGTTCTTACATCGAGGATTTAGTCAATATTTGCAATACGGTTGACTGTAATAGACTAGTAAATAATTATATCCAAAATCCACAGGAACAAAATTATCCTACTGTGGTAGAAAATATTTCTAGATTATACAACGAGTTCAATTTATGGAACTTAAATACTAATACTTCAGATCAAATTTATAATAAAAAATTAGAATCTATTATGACTTTGTTTTCATCTTTAGATTCTACTGATAAAAATAAATACTTTCAAACTACGGTAAACTCTATATTAAATAATATTGGAAATCGTACGGAAGTTTCTCAATTTTTTGATCTTTTGGACGAACAAGGTAAAATCACAAACTTTACAGAATTTGTAAACACTATATATGAAAAATATGACATAAATCAATTTATATCTATTATAGACAGTGCTTTAGATACAATTCCACCAAATGCACGTGAAGAAATTTATTCTCAATATGAAAGTATGTTAAACAATGGTTCAATATCAGATTTCAAAAGAGCTTTACCTGCATTGATATCAGAAAAATTTGCAAAAGATTTACAAAATAATAAACCTAATTCTTCTTTCTTAACAGAAGAAAGACTAGCATACATGTTAGACAATCCACAAATGTTTGATGATATTCCTAATTTTGGATCAACAGCAATTTACAAACTTGCTGATACCTTTATTGCAACTAGATTAGACAATATAAAAAATAATTTTTATGCCATGAACGAAAATGAAAAAGAGGAAAATATAGGGAATACATTAATGGCACTTTCAAAACAATTCGACTTGCTTTCAAAAAATAGATATATTGTTAACAACTTTCAAGGTCCTCAACTATATGCAATTAGTGATATCTATTTTTCACTTGATAAAGAACAAAAAAATAGGCACTATAATGACTTATGTAACGCTATAGATTCTCTAGACCCTTTTTTTAGAAATGAAGGATATAATCAAGTATTTCAGTTATTTGATGAAGAAGAAAAATTGCAAAGATTTCCTAACTTTTATGAACGACTTAATCCTGATATTTCTAATTTATTAAAAATATACAATAGTCTTGATAATACCAATAAGGTAAAAATTTTTGAAGACTTTATTATACAATCTCCAGAAAGATTACAATTGGCAGCAGAAATACTAAGTTCTAATTCAATTAGTAACTTAAATACTATTTTTCAAGGAAAAACAACATTAGATCAAGAAACAATAACTACATTAATCAATTTAAAAGAGGATATCGCTTTAAAAGCATTACTATTTGATGAAGATATTGATAGAAAAAAAATAATAGATTTATCATCATATAATCAATTACAAAAAGGCAGTATAAGTGTAGATTCAGTTATACAAAAATTATATATGCAAAATTTAGGAAAAAGTAAACAAGAATTTAATCAAGTCTTAGATAGTGCATATAATTTATTTACTTATAACAATGTTCCTGAATTTATGAAAAATTTCAGACTATTTCAGCTTGGTTCATATTATGAACAACAAAATAGTAGAATAACATCATTCCAAGATAAATCACTTGAAGAAAGGGACACACTAATATTAGAGGATTTATTTAAAATATCATTAGACTCTAATAATGAATCATTAAGAGATTTTTGCAATATCATTTCTGAAGGAAAAAGAATAACAACTGTGCTTCAAACTAATCCAGAAGAAAATATCAAAAAATTATCATCAGACGAACTTGCAATATTATCACAATATAGAGATACTTTATTTGATTTACACAATCTTACAAAGGAAATAAAAAATACTGATAGACCAACAATTCAAAAATCAGGTGACATTGTGCAAGACTTAAGAACATTGGTTCACGCTTATTCTTATAATCAGTCAACAAACAATGTAGTTTTCAATCCAAATGTAATAATGGATGAATTATTTGATGGCTTTATTACTACTTCTATAAGACCAAATGCAATGCTTCAATATATGGATATGAAAAAGGAAGCATCAGATGCAAGACATTTAAATATAGAACAACAGCTACGCGATGGAACTATGCATTTGGAAGAAGGAGATTTTATTAAAGGAATAGGAAATTTTGATGAATATATACCAAGTATGTTACGAGATGGAGTAAAGGGTGGTGAATTCAATCAAGAATATTCACATTCAGACATGACACCATTAGATGCCGACTTTGGATATATCTCAAAAGAAAATGTCTCTGTTCCTAATCAAACAGATTCTCAAATAATTTCTAAAACAATTAGTGCTTCATATGGAGATAATTTTTTAGTTTTAAAAAATTACGCTGAAAGATTACAGGATAGAAGTACAGAAAGCTTTGATCAAGGAACATTTACAGGTTCGCCTGATTATTATAATATAGACACACCTGGTTCACTTACAAATTCTAGATATGTAAGAACTGGTATTCCTACATTAGATATTGACTATATAGTAAGTAAGAAATGGAATCCATTTAATGGATATGAAATGGCTATGGCAGGAGTATATATTCCAGTAATTGATTCATCTGGAAAGGTAGTGTTCTCATCTGATGATTATAAAAAAATTCGTGACCAAATGAGAGGATTGTCTCATTATAATGCCGAAGACCTTGAAGTTAGTGAAAAAGCTCAAAATATGGATGCTTTATTTGCGGCTTATAAAAAAATAGGTCAAGAAGCAGGAAAAAACAGAGAGCAAGTAGATAGTGAAATAGAAGCTGTAAAGGGTTTAATAGACGGAAAGCCAGATGAAATTACAGCACAAAAGAAAGCAGCAACTACTAAATTTATACAAGATTTTTTCTTAAGTAAAGGTATAATAGTTACAGATAATCTTAGCCAAAACTTATCTTCAAAATCAATAGAATTAATAGATACAGGTTCAACAGGAAGAGGAACCAACGTACCTGGAGATGGCGATTTTGATTTCATGCTTAGACATAATATATCACCAGAAATTATAACTGAACTTTCTAGAAAAGTAGAAACATCAACTACAGGTAAATTCGATGATCTAGGAGCTGAAGGATTTAGAGCTAAAGATGTAATCTTGCCAACAAGTGAAAAGGTTGATATTGACGTTACAGTTGCTAAAAAAGATCTATCTTTGACATATTCAAGTGATATGTGTATAAGTGACAGGTTAAATAATATTAAAGAAAAAGACCCTGAAAAGTATAAAATAGTACAAGCAAATATTATTATGGCAAAAAAAATGTTAAAAGCAAAAGGTATTTATAAGAAATTACGTAGCGATGGAGCAACTGAGCATGGTGGTTTTGGAGGAATTGGAGTTGAAAATTGGGTTCTTCAAAATGGAGGTTCATTTGAACAAGCCATTTCAACTTTTTTAGATGCTGCACATGAAGTAAATTCAGAATCTGCAGATAAAAGTACAGCATATGCAAGATTCAAACAAAAATATCCAATATATGATTTTGGATTTAATCATAGAGAATCTACCTCCGTTAGACATGATAATTTCAGCGCGTTTTTTAACAATGATCCTGATATGGGATTTAATTATGTTGTACAATCTTTATCTGAAATTCAAAAAGAAATAGAATTTGAAAAACAAAAACAAGAAACACGTGATTTAGAATCTCCATTATTAAAAAGTATTTCAACAGAAGGATTTGCTGAAGCTGGTTCTAGAAGAAGTGCTTTAAGGACAAAATTCAGCTTTTCTAAAATGCGTAATATGGTATCGAAGTTTATGTCAACTCAAAATATAAATAGAAATGAATCAAGTCTAGAAGAAAAATAAGTAAATAGCAATATAACCATTTCAGAGAATACTGATATTAATATAAAAGGAAATTAAAATAATAAAATGTTAGGAAAACTTTTTGAATGTGAAGCAGACAAAAATAAAAAATATTACAGAGTAATACAAACAGCAAAAGAATATAAAGATGGAAAGAAATTTCCAATAGGTGAAGTTGTTGTTGCAGACAAAAAAATCGATTTAAATGCTACAGAAAGTATGAATATGGGAGGATTTTGTGTATCAACATATAATTATGCTTTTAGATGGCTAATTAGAGGAGACACATTATGTCAAGTCACAATTCCAGAAGACAGTAAATTTTATAAAACTGTAAGCGTTAATAATATTTATGTTTGCGATAAAATGATTTTAACAAATCCTCAAAAAATAGATGACAACTTTGCAATGGAATTATATAAAATATCTACTTTAAATGAAGTTTCATATTTTAGAGCAATGACAGCATGTGCAATATGTGGCTATATAAATACAGCATTAAAAGTTTTTGAAGACAAGGTAAATAAACAAAATATCGACATTGCTATATCAGAATTTGAAGGCTTTTGCAAAAGAAGAGAAGAAGAAAATTATGGTAAAAACACATTAGAAATGAAATACGTAAAAATTTTATACGATAAATTAAAAAGATTTAAACAAAAAACAGAGAAATAGGGGTAAAGAAGACAAATTTCATAAAAAATGATATAATATTAGTAGTGGAGGTGATTCAATGATTTCAAATGAATGTTTCCATTTTACTAAGTTAAAAAATTTATATAGTATAAAAAATTATGGGTTACAACCAAGATTAGATAAAAATTCAAAGGTTGTTGGAGATACAAAACCTAAAATATCATTTTCTATGGGAAAAGCTGGAGCAGTTGGTCTATTTTTGGAATTTTATAGAGTTTATAATGATTATAAAAATGGAAATAGAGTTCCAAATCCAAATAGACCAGGAGAACTAGAAATGTATCAAGAAGTCATAAAGTCTAATTCATTAGAAGATTTTTTAGGTGATGGTGTCTATCTTCTATTCGATGGTTCTGAAATCGAAAATGAAGGTGGAAACAGAGGCGATGGTGGAATATATGATGCTTCAACGAGAAAACCTATTGAACCAAATAAATTGAGAATTGGTTTAATTAGAAATAACGATACAAAAAAAGTATCTTATTCCATGTATGATTACATACATTATTTAATGACTGAAATATCTCAAGAAGAAATTGACCAAATGCCTGATAAAATGCAAAGATCATTAGAATTATATTCCAAAGAACATAAAGATGAAATTTCTAAATTTAAAACAGGCAATTTTTCAAAGAAAGATATAGATATGGATACTTTTTGTAGAGTATGTAAAAAAGATATAGATAAAAGTATTTATTTAGAGCAAAATGAGATAGGGGATTAAAAAATAATTTTTTTTAAAAATATAAAATTTTAAAATAATTTTTATTTACAAAAAATAAAATAATTTTAAATAACTAAAAAAGAAAAAAGAAAAAGAAATAAAAAATTTAAATTTATAAAAAATATAATTAATTTAAGACTACTTCAAATCTATAAAAAGCAATAGAGGAAGACAAGAAAAAATAGATTCAAAGTAGTCTAAAAAAGAATATGCAACTTTGCACAAAATCAAAGTTTTGCGCATAATGGGATAGGATATCAGGTATAGAGGTTCATTAGGCTCAAACACTATATTTATCAATATTTTCAGCCAACAAACTACATTACTTCTTTATTAAAAGCCTTTAAAAACGATTCTCGTGAGTCGTTTTTTTCATTTATATTCAGTATTATTCTTATCGCTCATTTGTTCGCTTTTAAAAATATGTTTTTTTGTATAACAGTTGATACGTCTATATTTGCTTTTATTTAGGAATGTAACTATATTACTTTTTTATAAAAACGTCTCAAAATGGATTCTCATGCGTCGTTTTTTTGTATTATTTTTTGATTTTTTTACATTAATACAATTTATTATAAAATTTTATAAGTAATCGCCAAATTCTTATTTTTCAGTATTTTTGTCAATTTTTCAGACAACAAACTATATTGCTTTTTTATAAAAACGGCTTAAAATCGATTCTCGTGCGTCGATTTTTAGGTCATTTTTTGCAAAACTGATAATCTATTGAAATATAAATATCTATTGAAATATAAATATCTATTGAAATATAAATATTGAGTAGATTATCAATGTAAAATTATAAAATTGTAAATTTATTAGATATGTAATTTTATTAATCAAATATAAAAACGTCTTAAAATCGATTTTAAGACGTTATAAAATTATATTATTCATACGAATATATATGTAAAAATAAAAATGAAAAATTTGTAAATTTAGATTATTACTTTTAAAATTTTTGCAAACAACAAATGTTCGGTTTAAAATTATATAAAAAATTCAAAGTTGAAATTTATAATTTTATAATTTTATTTTTAAAAATTTTAAAATTATATTTTTTATTTTAAAAAATTTTCTATCATGAGATTTTTAAAAAAAATTATTATAAATTTATATTTTCCAAATCTCGAAAACTAGCCCTCTCTCCTACCCTAGCAAATTTGCATATTTTTTATTTCCACTTTTTTCCGCAGCCTAAACATTGAAAAGCATATTCATCTCCAGTTATTATACAACCATAGTCGTATCTTATTAATTTATGATTATTATTTATATTTTCTCCCTTTTTCCTTTTTCTCAAATAGCCACCTTCTAAACTTACAATATACTTGCATCCACAGTCTAAACAGACAATATTAGAATCATTATATTCTACTTTACCAGTTGTACGTATAATTTCTTCAATTAGCATATTTTTGGGAGTATTTATACCATACTCAAAATCTTTATAAAATACTTGCAATTTATTTTGAATATCAAGTAATGATATTGAATTTTGTTTTTCAAAGTAATTATCCATAAAATTTAGTAGAAAATTTATGTCTTGGTCCATAAATATTCTCTCATTAACTTTAATATTTTCATCAAAATCTGAATATTGACCACTTTTGACTTTTTCCAAAGAACTATTATCTAAAAATTTACTAGGATATTTTTCTTCATCTCTTATATTTATTTCATGTATAAAATTATTTTTGTCTAACTTTATCGATAATGCAAATTTTTTTATGTTATTATTTGATTTTCCAACAAAATGTATTGCTAAAATTGGTTCTCGCTCATAAGTTAATTCTCCATAGATAGAACCTTGATAAATTATATTGTTTTGTCTGGCAATTTTTACTAGTTCTTCATAATTATCAATAATTTTATCTTTTCCGTTTATCTCATTATATGAATTATCACCTGAGGTCGTTATCTTAAAACAATTATGAAATAGTAATTCATATAATTTATTAAAATTTAAGGTTTGGTATGCATTAATAATGATATTAAGATATGTTACTTCAATATCATGTCTTTGTTCAAATCTTAATAATGGTTTACTATTTTGTTTTGTATTAAAACAGTTCTCTATTCCATTATAGTTAATACTACTTTCTTTATTTATACAACACATAATACTCCTAATATTTTTCTTTATAATTTTATAAGTTATAATATTTACATTTTTTACATATTGTTGCACTTTTTAGTTTATAACCCTTATATTTATTTTTTAATACTGTATAATTTTTACAATCTTTTTTTAATATACATCCAGTTTGCATTATAAGACAGTCGTTGATATAATCGATTAACTCCATATTTTCATCAAATTCTTTTTCGCAATTATCACAAACATATGTAGGATCTCTGTCATCGCCAAATATTACACCAAAAGTTCTTATTTTTAGATTTTCTTGTTTTTTCATTTTATTAAAATCTAAGGCTTTTTTAGCCCATAATTCTCCAAGATGAACTGTAGTAACCTCATTATTGCAATATGGACATTTATGATGTTTTCTTGCTCTTTCAATAGATTTTTCCTGCATTTTTCCAACCTCTAACTCAAATTTCAAAAATTTTATCGGTCGTTTTTTTCAGTTTTTCCGACCGATAAGATTTATTTAAATAAATTAATATATTTTATAAAAGTAAAAATCATAATTTTTATCTAATCATTTAAAAAATTCATTACTAAATCTATAATGATTTCTTTTTCTTTTGGATTTGATTCTGCTATTAGTAAAGTTAATGCAGTTAAAGTGTTGTTATCTATTGTTTGTTTTCCATTTTTATAAAGAATACCATAAAAGTTCAAAAAATATATAAATAAGGTAGCTGCTATTCTTTTATTTCCATCAGCAAATACATGATTTTTTACAATTAAATATAAAAAATTAGCTCCTTTTTC
>CANQPZ010000051.1 GCA_947625895.1 uncultured Clostridia bacterium
AAAAAGTAAAAATAATATTAAAAAAATAATTAATATTAACTCTGCTATTTTTTTGCCACACTTTATTATATTTTCCTTCATTTGATATCCTCTTTATACTTTTTTATAATTGCGTCAACTATTCTTTCACTCGCATGTCCATCACCATAAGGGTTTGAAGCATGGCTCATTTTTTCGTATTCATCTTTATCTTCTAATAGTTGTTTTGTTAGTTTATAAATATTTTCTTCGTTAGTTCCTGCAAGTTTTAATGTTCCAGCATCAATCCCTTCTGGTCTTTCAGTTGTGTCTCTTAAGACTAATACAGGTTTTCCTAATGATGGGGCTTCTTCTTGAATTCCACCACTATCTGTTAGTATTAAATAAGATTTTGCTATGAAATTATGGAAGTCGATTACTTCTAGTGGTTCAATTAATTTTACTTTTTCATCGTTTCCAAATACTTCATCTGCAACACTTCTAACTTTTGGATTTAAGTGTACAGGATATACAACTTTTACGTCATCAAACTCTTCTGTAATTCTTTTAATTGCCTTAAACATACCTCTCATTGGCTCACCTAAGTTTTCTCTTCTATGAGCTGTAAGAAGAATAAGTCTATCATTTCCTACCCAATCAAATATAGGGTTAGTATAATCCTTTTTTACAGTTGTAGCCAAAGCATCTATTGCAGTATTTCCAGTAACATATATTTTAGATTCGTCTTTATTTTCTTTTAATAGACTCTTTTTACTATTTTCTGTTGGAGCAAAATGCATATCTGTCATAACTCCAACCATTTGTCTATTCATTTCTTCTGGATATGGTGAATATTTATTCCATGTACGAAGTCCTGCTTCAACATGTCCAATATCAACTTGATTGTAAAATGCAGCTAATGCTCCAGCAAAAGTCGTTGTAGTATCTCCATGAACTAAAACGATATCTGGTTTAACTTCTTTTATTACATTTTCTAATCCATATAAAACTCTGCTTGTAATATCACTTAATGTTTGACCTTGTTTCATAATGTCTAAATCATAATCTGGTTTTATATCAAAAACCTCTAAAACCTGATCTAACATTTGTCTATGTTGAGCAGTTACACAAACTATACATTCAATTTCTTTCCTTGATTTTAGTTCTTTTACTAATGGTGCCATTTTAATTGCTTCTGGTCTTGTACCAAAAACAGTCATAACTTTAATCATATTAAACCCCTTTAATTCATTTTATTTTTTTCTGCGCAATAAACCATTTTAGCTAATAGTTTATTGAAATTTTTTAAGTATATATTTTTAAAACATTTTCTTTGATTTAAATAAATGTTTTTCTTATAATTAGGAAAATTCTTATTTACGCACTCTATTGCAAATTCTACACCTTGTTTAAATCTTTTTTTGTCCTTTGCTTTTGATAATCTTTTTATATAGGTTGCAAACATATATCGTACATATATATATTCTAATTCATTTTTGTATTCATCATAAAATCCTTTTTTCTTATAATATTCTAGGATTTTCTCCATTACTAAATTAATATTAGTTAACTTATCTGAATAAGTATAAGTTATAGAATTTTCTCTTTGTATATATTGGTAAAAACAATCATCTACATATCCTATACTATTTAAATGTGGTATTAATTTATATAGAAATAACACATCTTCAAACCATATATTAGGCTCGAAAAGTAAGTCTTTATCTGAGAAAATTTCTTTTTTATAAATTTTATTCCAAACAGGAACATATAAATTTAATAATAAATTATTTTTTTCTTCTTTACTTAGCTTTTCATAGTTCTTATCTATTCCAGCAGGTATCTCTACATTTTTATTTGGATAAACACAATTAGCATTAGATGTAACTATGTCATAATCTTTTTCAATTGCCTTTTCGTACAATTTTTCATACATATCTTCTGTAACATAATCATCTCCGTCTACAAAAGCAATGTATTTACCTTTTGCAATTTTTATTCCATCATTTCTTGCATTACTTAGTCCACCATTTTCTTTTGAGATTACTTTTACCATATCTGGAAATTTTTTCTGGAAATCTTCAGCAATTTCTTTTGATCTGTCTTTTGAACCATCGTTGATAACGATAATTTCAATATTCTTTTTCGTTTGATTTACTAATGAATCTAAACATTTTTCTAAATAATCCTCAATGTTATATGCCGCAACAATTATACTGATATCTACCATTTTATACTCCTATTTTTCATCTATAATTTCAAAAATATATCTTACATTATTTTTAAAAAATCTATTTAATCGTTTAGGTTCTACAACTATTCTATATAGCCATTCTATATGTAGCTTTCTAAAAAATTGTGGTGCTCTTTTTTTCATTCCACTTAATACGTCAAAAGTTCCTCCAACACCAATAAAAATTCCCTTATTAAATGAATCAAAATTCTTATCTATTAAAATCTCTTGATTAGGAATTCCTAAAGCAACTAAAACCAAATCTGGTGATAGCTTTTTTATTTTATCAAATACCTTCTGCTTATCTTCAACATATCCATTTTCCGTTCCAGCAATTTTGATATTTTTATATTTTTCTTTAAGATTATTTTCTAATTTTTCTACAACCTCTTTTGTCGCTCCAAAAAGGAAAACACTTTTACCCATTTCATCGCAATATGAAAGCATTTCTTCTGTTAATTCGATTCCTGGTATTGTTTCTTTTATTGGATAATTTAGTGCTTTAGCTCCTTTAACAATTCCTATTCCATCAGGAATTATTGTAGTATCATCACCAATTAAAATATTATGAAATTCTTCATTCTTTTCAGCAATCATAAATGTTTCTGGATTCGCAGTTACTATAAACTTTTTTTCACCATTTTTTAAAGCTTTTTTTATGTTTTTATAGAATTTTTCTTTTCCATCGGTATTAACTTTTTCAAAATATTTTCTTAATTGATTTCTTTCCTCAAACTTTTCAGGATCAAGTCCTAATGAAACATTTAACACCATTCCTGCAACTAGAGCTAAAAATGTAAATGGGAATATTTCATTTAGTATGTGACCAGATGAATATGCTGCAATAAAACCTACAAATAAACTAATCATATAAATTACTTTGCTTAAGTATAAATATTCCTTTAACTTTCTTAAAGCAGTAATTACACCATAAACAGCTACTGCTAAATATGGCCCTATAAAAAGTACAAATCCAGCAATTCCTAATGCATCAATCTGTGTTTCGAAATCTCTCTCTGGCCAAACAAGAGAACTAGATCTAGTAAATGATATTCCTAAAATATAATTAGATATCCTATTATCTCTTTCGAAAATTCTTTCAATTAGCAATTTTCTCATATTTCTGTTCCCTGCTCTTTCATATTTAGGAACATTCATTATAAGATTAAACCAAAAATCTACATCATCAGTATATGGATATGCTTGATATATAAAGTATCCATTTATACCTGAAGTTTCTATATTCTCCTCAATATATGCTAATTTATCTATATCCTCATTATCATCACTTACAGGTGCAACATTATTTGAAGTTTGTTTGTTAAATCCCATATCATCAGCCCAATTACCTTCAGAAATTCTCATCTTAAAAGGTGAATTGTTGAAAAGTACTCCCCATATAGCCAAAACAACAACAACTGAGGCAATTTGCTTCATATTGAATTTTTTAAATGATTCTCTTCTATGAATTAATTTTTCAAGTAGGTATATAAATATTGTTCCTAACATTACTAGTATTCCAGCTAGTACCCCTACTCTAGTTGTCAAATTAAGCATACCAATTAAGTGTAACATCATTACAATCCAATATTTTACTTTCTTTTCCTTTAGAGCTATAAATGTAACTATTGGTACAATTATAACCATTAATCCTGAAAGTTGATTTCCTGATTGGAATATACCTCTGCAAGATAAAGTAGACCAATCAGAATTTTCATTTCCAAACCATGAAATCATATTATCAGAAATAAGGTCTTTATCTACAGAATAAGACATATATGCTACTTTCAATAAATTTGTTACGATAATAGTCAAAGATATAATTAGTGAAACAGCCACAATCATTTTTCTCATATCTTTGTAATCTGGTTTTATGCTATAAACTATGTATATTAAAGCAGGTGGTATGCACATCCTAGCAATAAATAATAGTTCTGATAAAGGACTATATTTTGCTTCTACTAAATTAACTGAAAATGTAGACGCATTTATATGATGAAGTATTGTATAAATAAAAACTACTATTGCATACCCAATAAAAAATTTTGTGCTTTTATTTTTTCTAGTATGAATCATAGTTAAAACAACCATAATAAATACTAATAAAAATCTAATAATAGTAGCTAAAGAAATTCCTGCTATCTGTATTTTTTCATCAAATAAACTCATATAAATATCAAGAATTGGTTGCATAATAATAAAAAATATAAATATCTTTTTTGTAATTTCTATTAAATTATATTTTTGTTCAATTTTATGTAATATTTTTTCCATGTCTCTCTTTATTTCCTCTTTCTACAAAATACTTTCAATTTTTTTAATTATATTAATATTATCATATTCGTAATTTTCTAAATTTCTTTTATATTCTTGTAATAATTGTGGGGAATCCAACATCTCTTTTATGCCATTATATAACCCTTCATCACTATTTTCTGTAATTTTGCCATATTTATCTTCAAGGATTTCTTTTGCGCCAGCTACTTCTGTTGTTACACATGGCGTTTTTAATATGATAGATTCATATAGAACTGTTGGTAATCCTTCATACCTTGATGATAAAACAAATAAATCTGCATTTTTTACAAATGGAAAAGGATTATCTTTTCTTCCTAAAAAGCAAAAAGTATCACTAATATTATTTTTATTTACCAGATCCTGCAATTCTTCTTTTTCAATTCCATCTCCAATAAGGAAAGAATTTATTTTATATCCCTCTTCAATTAACTTTTTGTGTACATTTATAAATCTACTATAATTTTTTTGATAATCTAGTCTTCCTACTGAAATTAAATTACATACGTCTTCTTTAAAAGGATTTTCAAAACTTTTTTCTGAATCTTCTTTTATTTTTGAAACATTCATAACATTATGTATGGTCTGAATTTTATCTAGTCCATAATATTCAGCATATGCTTGTTTTACTTTATCTGACACGCATACACACATATCCATTTTATGTAATGATTCTTTAACTAAATTATAATATCTTTTTGAATCATTTTGGACTGAAACGTCTAAGTGCATCCACGCGATTTTGTTTTTAGAATCTCCATTAGCTACAAATATATGTGAAAAGCCATCACTAAATGCAATTTCTGTATCATATTCTTTTTGTAAGCTTTGTTTACGGAATTTTAATATATCTTTTTTTATCAAACCTGTTTTTAATAATATTACTAGCTTTAGTTTTTTAATAAAAGCTTTAAAATCTTTTTCTTTTAAGATTTGTTTTATACTTTTATCTATACTAGAAAAATATTTGTTTCCACTTATTATTTCTATATTTTTAGGTATTTTAATTTTCATATCTTGATAATAATGTAGCACTAATATATCAATATTATATTTATTAGAATCTAATCTCTCTAATAAATTTTCCATTACTTTAGTTACTCCACCCATTATTAAGTTATCTACTACAAACAAAATATTTTTAGGCATTATTTTCCCCCTAATATTTTTTTAAGTAACCTAATTTTCTTTAAATAAATTATATTACAAACTATTTTATATTTTAATGACTGCATTTTATAATACTTATTTTTTCTCCAATTTGGAAATTTTTCTTTCATTATTTGAGAAATTTTATAAATATTATCAATTCCCTCACTATAATTTAAAAATCGCAAAGTAGCAGCATGTAATAAATGTTCTATATAAATATATTCTAATTCTTCAACATATTCTGTGTTTATAAAGTCATTATACAACTTGTCCATTGCATAAAAAATATCTTCTAACTTCTTTGTATATTTAGTTTTTCTCATAGTCGAATTTTCAAGTATTACATAATTATATAATCTGTCAGGGCAAAATTCAATCTTAGAAGTATATTTAGCCAAAACTGGTATAGTAGCTAAGTCTTCATATATCCTATTTTCTAAGAATTTTATATTATTATCTGTCCATACACTTCTTCTAATAACTTTATTTACTGGTGAAGTCTCAGATACAATATATTTTTTAACATTATCTATATCATTTGAAAGATAGTGTTTTTCTTCTTTTCTTATATTTCCTACAATTTCATAGAAATCAAAACACATAATATCAATGTCTTTTTCTTCCATTGTTTTAATAATATCTTCATAAGCATTTTCTTCTAAATAATCATCACTATCTACAAAAGCAATAAATTCTCCAGTCGCATAGCTTACTCCAACATTTCTAGCATGTGCTTGTCCTCTATTTTCTTTTAAGCTATATGACTTTATCTTGTCAGGATAATTTTTAACAAACTCGTCAACTATTTTCTGTGAATTATCTTTACTTCCATCATTTACTAGTATAACTTCAAAATCATCCATTTTTTGAGTCATTACTGAGTTTAAACATTTTTCTAAGTATTTTTCACTATTATAAATAGGAATAATAATACTTATTTTTATCATAATATAAATCCTTTCACTATATTTTAAACTTGCACTTTATTAATAATTTTCTAATTTTTCTCTTAAAAGTATCTGTCATAATGTTTTTAGAAACATTACGCATCTTTAACTGTTTTCTATAATCATCTTTTAATACATCACTCATATTATCTAATTTAAAAATCAAACTATTAGAAATGTATGACAAAACTAATTTTTTAGAAATTTCATTTTTAAATTCATATTTTTCAAATTCATTAACAAGAAAATCATATCCTATTAGAATATCTTTAACTGATTTCTTTTCTTTTTCTAAGTCCTCATTTCTGGTTATACTATTAGATGTTGATATATAATAATAGCCATAATAATCTAAAAAAGAAACATTTTCTGCTTTAGTTACAACTAAAGGAATCAAAGCAAAATCTTCATGTATTAATCCCTTTATAAATTCAAATTTATTATTCTTCCAAAATTGTAATCTATAAGCAAAACCACAAGCAGGCTCAAAGCATTGTTTTCCTAATACTAATGTTTTTATTGCCTCTTCACCACTTACATTATGCACTTCTGGCTTAGACATTGTTTCTGTTTTTTCATAATTATTATTCATTTGTATAAAATTATATCCAATAACATCCAAGTTTTCATATTTTTCTATTTCTTCATTTATTTTTTCTAATAGTTTTAAATCAATATAATCGTCTGAGTCTATGAACAAAATGTATTCTCCAGTGGCTCTATCTACGCCATAATTTCTAGCATCGCTTAACCCACCATTTTCCTTTATAAAGCTCTTTATCTTACTTGGATATTTTTTTTCAAATTCATCAATTATTTTTTGAGAATTATCTTTTGTTCCATCATTTATAACTAATACTTCAAAATTTTGATAGCTTTGATTAACAATACTATCTAAACATTTTTCAATATATTTTTCCACATTATAGACAGGAACAATAATACTAAACCTCATATCTATTCTCCTTTAACTTTTTGTGCTATTCTTTTTATTGCTTTAAATGGATGACATAAATAATATTTTATTAAATCATTTCTATTTAGATATTTCTTTCCCTTTTCTTCTCCATATTTTTTTATATATTTAGCCAATCTTTTCTTATATTTCTCTGCCTGTTTCTTTTCCTTTTCTCCATGCCATGAACCAGAAAAATGATGAATAGTATATGTATTTTCGGTTAAATGAATTTCTCCTGTTTCCCAATCTTTAGGGCAAAAATAGTCATAAGGATAAATTGTTACTAACCCATTTTTTAATTCTTGATATGAAGATTCTAACTTCAAACCATATTTTTCTTTAGTCAAATTAGTTATTCTTACAACATTTGTTGTGAGATCCATTTTTCCATTTTCATCTATGAAAGTTAAATCTTTATACTCATCTAGTAAATCCTTGATCCACTCATTTCCTTTTTCAGCTGCCATAATTCCTGTAGGTATCATATTATTATTTTCAAAACTTGAAAATGCTTTATGCTTTAAAAAAGCATCTATTGGCTTTAAGACTTCCACGTCTGTATCCATATAAACTCCGCCCTCATTGTATAAAGCATATAATCTAACATAATCTGTAACAAACGCATACTTTTTTTGTTCATATGCTTGCTTAACATATTCATTAGATGAGAGATCAAAATTATCTTCATTCCATTCTTTAAATTCATAATCGCTACAATATTTTTTCCATGATTCGATGCATTTTTGCGCTAATTCAGGTTTTTCTCCTCTTCCAAACCAACAATAATGAATTATTTTTGGTATTGCCATATTTATCCTCTTTCTTTATTTCTAAATTTACTAATATAATTTTTTATAGTAACTAAACTTTCGTTTCTTTCTTCTTTATTAAATAAAATTAAAACATTAATTGCTATACCTAATATTCCAACAACAACACATGCAATAATCATTTTTATCCAAGAATTTATGCTAAATACCATGCTAATTCCAAAAGCTATTAAGGCAAGTAATATAACAGATGCCGTATTCTTCAAA
>CANQPZ010000052.1 GCA_947625895.1 uncultured Clostridia bacterium
ACTAGTGATGAAGAAAAGAAATTTTTACTATTTAGAAAATTAGATGAATTTATTGGATGTTGTTATAGACAACCATTTTTTGCAAATTTTGAAAATATACTTCATCAAAAAGCAGCAAATAATGAAGGATTATCAAATCAAACTATTACTGATTTATATGAAAAATTGACAGATGAATATTATGGCGGAAAAGTAAATAAAAATGAATATTCAAAATATACTTGCTATGGAGTTCCACATTTCTATTATAACTACTATGTTTACAAATATACAGTTGGAATGTGTGTATCATCAGTTATAGCAAAAAGAATATTTGAAGGTGATCAAAAACAAATAGAAAACTATTTGAACTTCTTAAAATCAGGTTCATCATTAAGCCCGGTAGAACTATTAACAAAAGCAGGAGTAAATCCACTAGATGAAGAGTTATATAAAGAAGCATTTGAAAACTTTAAAAATGATTTAGATGAATTTAAGAAACTTGCAAATGTTTAAAATTGTTGAAAAATGAAGAAAAATGTTATATAATTTCAAAGCAAAAAAATATTCAGGTGTTTGGCATTCTAGGAAACTTACAATAAAGTTTTTTCATGTGAAGGAGGAATGCCTTATGAAAGAACATAGACGTGAATTCAAAAAGCTAGTTGATAAGCTGAAAAACGAAAATGTTCTTAAGCAGTTAAAAACAAACTCTGTTGAAGAAACGGAAAAAGCATGGAAAAGAATTGTAGCTAGGTATCGGAACGCATGTATATCGTGGAAAAATAAATATTATGAAACAATTGAAAGCAATTGGATTTATCCACGAGACAAAAAACTCAAACAAAATGATTTCCCAATTGAAATCTGCATATTAATCAGGATTATGAATGATTCTGACGAAAGACAAATCCATGACAAAGAAGTTTTTAATGAAATAGGGGTGCTACATGACTGCTTATTTGAAACAAAGGAATTACCAGGAATACTTCTTGCAGGAACACTGGATGATGGACTCAGCATTTCATCCATGCCAAGGGATTTATTCTTGGAGATATTTGTTAATTGATCAAATTCATCGCCAAACACCAACATAAAAAGCAGATACAGTTTTTTTAGTATCTGCTTTTTGTGTTAAAATTAACAACTATGGATTTTTAACTTCTTTATGTTTGAATTTTTTTATCCCAAAAATAATTCCAAAGAATAAGATAATTCCTATAACTATAATAATAAATGATTTTAATGTGCTAGTATTAGAATTATGTGTTGCATCACCAATCTTTGCAGAATCAGGTAATTGTATAGTTTCTAATACAGGAGCTATATCTTTTTTATTAACAGTAATTTTAGCATACACCATATTTGATGGCATTAGAATTGTATCAATATTCGAAATAGGCAATTCAGTTAAACCAGTCTCAATTGAAATACCATCTATCTTCAAATTACCATTATCAAAACTAGAGTAATTTTGTTTTAAATAATATGAAATACGTTTATCATTAAATAATGTATCAAAAGCTGTAAGAAGTGAACTATATGAAAAATTTGAAAGAGTATTAGGATTTCCAACATAAATCACATAATTTCCAGTATCAGAAACAGTTTTATATAATAAAATATTTTTATGCTTTATAATACAATTTTCAGTATTAGAAGAAAACATTTGTAAATTATCTGAAA
Source organism: uncultured Clostridia bacterium (assembly GCA_947625895.1). Classification (GTDB taxonomy): domain Bacteria; phylum Bacillota; class Clostridia; order TANB77; family CAG-508; genus UMGS1994. The sequence continues at coordinate 1,666 of CANQPZ010000052.1, forward strand.
TTACACTTTTAGTTATTGATTCATTTTCTAGTGGGATAGACATTTTAAAGAATGGGTTAATATCATAAGAAACCCTAGTATGATCATTTTCTATATAATAACTCTTAGAAATTCCATCATTATTTAAAGTGAAATAATCGAAAGAGTCATCAAAAGCAAAACATATCTGAGAACCTTCTACATTTCCTTGCATAGTAGAAATACAATCAATAAAAATAGCATTTAATATATTAGATTTATAATATATTTCTTCATCATCTATTGGAAAACTAGCTGTATAAATTGAAGTATCAGAATTATATCTATAATCCAATGTTACACCAGCATAGTTTAAAGATACACAATTATCATCATTTTCGGAGGCAATGATAGAAATACCAGAATTTTTTAATGATAAAACATATTTGCCATTATTAATATTATTAGAAATAGAAGACAAATCTATTGATACTATTCTATCTTGAAAAGAAGTAGAATCAATATTAGTAACAGCAACTAAATTAAATGCAACAAAAAAATTAAATAAAAACACGATGAGTAAAACTAAATTTAATTTAGATTTCATAAAATCCCTCCATACCAATATATTATATGAAAAATCAAAAAAATTCAACAAAAATGCAGACTTATAAAAAAATATGTAATATAATACGGGCAAGAAAGATGGTGAAAATATGAACATATATAAACCAATAATAATGAATACGACAACAGAAATAAATATACAAGAGAACATAGATAAATTCAAGTCTGATGGAGTCAGAATTGAGAATAAAAAATTTGAAAAAATTAATGAAAGCGAATTAAATGCTGAAGAAGTAGAATTTGAAAAATGCATATTTAAAAATTGTAAAATTTCAGGAAACTTTGGAAACGCTACATTTCATGATATTCTATTTGAAAATTGTGATTTCTCAAACTGCATATTTAGAGAAGGAAGTTTTATAAGAGTTGAAGTAAATAACTGTAAATTCACAGGATGTGACTTTACAGATTCAAGGGTATATCACTTTTCAGCAAAAGAAACATTATTTAATTATGCAAATTTTTCACATACTAATATTGAAGAAATGATATTTGATGAAGACGATTTAAGCAATGCAAGTTTTCAAGAATGTAAGGTAAAAAATATATATTTTGAGAATTCAAAGTTAATAAAAACAATGTTTTATGGTACGCCACTTAAAAATATTGATTTTTCAACGAACGAGATGTCTGGAATAGTTACTAGCATTAAAGAACTAGAAGGAGCGATTGTAAACAATTTTCAAGCAATAGAACTATCAAAATTATTAGGAATAATTATAAAATAATTGGAGGAGAAAATGTCATTTACATATAAAATAGAAAAAGAAACAAAAACAATTATAGTAGATGATCCAATATATGGAGTAGTAAAAGTTGAATATCCTTTTTCAGAAATTATTTTAAGTAAAGAAATGATGAGACTTAAAAATATAACACAAACAGGTTTTACAAAAATAGACTATCCAGATATGGCAAAAAATGAGAGGCTAAGTCATAGTGTTGGCGCTTTCCACATTATGAAAAAAATAATTAAACATCTTGAAAAAAAGGTCAATCAATATGGAATAAAAATTGATAATGAAGATAAAAACATTGCATTATGTGCAATTCTTTTGCATGATATAGGACATGGACCATTTTCACATTCATGTGAAGGAGTAACTGGCTATTCTCATGAAAAAAGAACTAGAGATATTTTACTTGGAGACACTCAAATAAATAAAATTTTAGAAAAAGAATTTGGGAAAAAGAGTGTTAGAAAGATTGCAAGTTTCATAGCTGAAATTAATGATAATGATGAGATTCCTAAAAGCAGTTTTACAAATTTATTTAAATCACTAGTTTCACATCAGATCGATGCGGATAGACTTGATTATTTAGTTAGAGACTCATACTATGCCAAATTACCGACTGCTATTGACACAGACAGAATAATAAATTCACTTGGAGTTATTATTAATAATAATCAAGAATATGAAATAACTATAGATAAATCAGCATTAACAAATATCGAAACAATATTACTAGAAAGATATCAGAGATATAGAGATTTATATTATTGTAAATCATCAAAATTAATGGATTACTTATTTCCAAAAATTCTTGAATTATATAAAGAAAATGCAGAACAATATGAAAATATACCAGAAACTTTTAAAAACTTAGCTTTTAATCCTAAAAACATAGACTTAAAAAACTTTTTAGAAATGACAGATGAACCTTTTGAAAAGGCTTTTAATATAATAGCTAGAAGCAAACAAAATCCAGTATTATCATACATTTGTAATCCCAAAAATATTTCAGAATATGAAGTTATACAAACAGATGCATCAATAAAAAAATTAAAGAAAAAATTGAAAAAAATGTTTCCAACATTAGACACTAAAAATACTTTAGCAGTATTTGAATTGAATTCCAAAATACGTTTATACAAAAAAGACGAAGGGCTAAAAATTGATTATGGATATATAATAAAAGATGTTTCTGAATCAACAAACTTAATTAGACCACAAGAAATACTAGACAACACATCAATTATTTTAAATTTAGAGATCCTAAGATTAGAGCAAGGATTATCTAAAGAAGAATTTGAAAAATATAAAGATGAAATAAGACAAATGCTATTAGACTTAAACAAATCAACAGAAGAATTTGAGTTAAAATATATAGCATCAAAAAATGAAATAAAAGAGATAGATGTAATAAGAACATTTATAAAAAATGGATTTGAATTAATTGCAGAAGAAGAAAAAGAAAATGATGACAAATATTTCGATGATAAGAAATTCACCATTTTAAAACAAGGTGGTTCTTTAAGGGTTAGAAATATAATAGAGGATAAGAATATAAAAAGAAAAGGTACATATAAAAGAATACTAAATGAAAGCAAGGTTTACTCTTCTAGAAAAGAGATAGAAGAAAATTTACAGACAGATAATATAAAAGAATTTTTAAAACTTTTAAATGATAAAAATATAAAAATTGGAATTAATGCAGAAGAATTAATAAATGTGTTGTCAGCAAAAACACAAAGAAGAAATATGATATTTAAAAGAAATGATAGTAAAGTATGTTTATCTTTTGATAATACTAAATATGAAAATCACATTAAAAAAATCACATTTACTGAAAAAATGATTGAAATTGAAGCAATTGGAAATGTTGCAGATAGAATTATTTTAAACGACATACATGAATTTATGGAAAAACGATTTAAGGGAGAACTAAAAATAATCAAACAAAGTAAATTTGAAAGAGGAATAGGAAAAATTTAGTAGAGAAAAATTAAACGTTCTAATACAACCCTCCACAGAATACTATTAAACAAAGTATTCATAAGTGGAGGTTTTCTTTATGAAAAGAATATCAATTGAAGAACGTGCAGTAACATTAGCACACTATATTATAGATTCAAAAGATACAGTAAGAGGCACTGCTAAAAAATTTGGAATTAGCAAAAGTACAGTCCATAAAGATTTAAGCCAAAGACTAGAAAAGATAAACCCAGGATTATTTCTTGAAGTAAGAGAAGTCCTAGATGAAAATAAAGCAGAAAGACATATAAGAGGAGGAATGGCGACCAAAAGAAAATATGAAAAAATGAAAATATAAACTTAATTATTGACATTTTATATTTCTTAAAGATAAAATTAAAATATAGAAATACAAAGGAGAAAAGAGTATGAAAAAGAAATTAATTATACTTATTACAATATTAGTAATTATTGTTGTTGGAATTATCACATTTTTCGTAATTACTGGAAGTAGTAAAAATAAATATCAAAATGCAACTGAATATTCAGTTGGAGGGGAAAATATTCCATCAGTAAAGACAGTTTTAGGAGATAGAAAAGTTATTAAAAGCTATCATGAAAATGGAGAAGTTGAAACATTAACATTAATATTTGAAGATAATGATGCAGAAAAATCAGCAAAAGATTATATTAATTATCTACTAGAAGAACAATCTTATTTAAAAATGCAAACTGAAAATGATAGTATTATAGAAGCAGCAAAGAACATGGAAAATAAAGATGGTTTACTTACTGTTGATATAGAATTAGTAGACAATGGATTTAAATTAATAATAAAAGCTGGACCTGGAAAAATACAAGTAGAACCAATAGAATAAAATAAAAAAGTTAGATAGAGATATTGAAGTGATAAAATAAATGTAGACACAAAAAAGTGTTTACATTTATTTTTTTGTTTAAAAACAAATGCAGAAGTCAAAATCACGATTGTAAATTTGTATTCATATTTTATTACTAGGTGATAAAATATGATAACAGATGCATTAAAAAATAAAGGAAAAGTAAGAAGTAATGCAGTGATTTTACATCTAGATGGAGATAAGAAATATTCTAAAAGAGCTTTTAATTATTACAATAATATGAACTTAAAAGCAATAGTAGAAACTATACCAGAAAACAGACAACCAATAGAAGTAGCAAAACTACTAGAAAAATATAAGCCTGATATACTTGTTTCGACAGGTCATGATATGATGTTAAAAAAAGGACAAGATTTATACAAAATAGAAAACTATAAAAACTCAAAATATTTTGCTCAAACAGTGAAAAATGCAAGATTGTGGGAAAAAGAAAGAGATAAATTAGCAATTTTTGCAGGAGCATGTGAAAGTTTTTATGAAGCAATAATGTTAGAAGGAGCAAATTTTGCAACCTCACCTGCTAGAATAATGGTTGAATATAGAGATCCAATAATAATTGCAACACATATTGCATGTACAGATAATAAAAAAATATTAACAATAGATGATCTAATTCCATATTTAAAAAGTAACTTCAATGGGGTAGGCGGAACTATGGCAAAAGGCAAGAAGAAAGCTTTACAATAAGACAAAAAACCACCTTGTAACATAACTGTAATATAATTGTAAAAGAAAAGAAAAATCAACTCGACTAAAACACAAAAGTATTGAAAATACTGACTTACAAGTACATGAAAAAGTTCAAACATTTTTGACAAAATACGACCTCGGTGATATACTGACGATATCAAAAATGAAGTAGGTGATTGTATGATTTATAAGTCAGATATTAGTAGCTTAAGAAGGGATATGGAAGAAAAAATTGGACAAAAAATAATAGTGAAAGAATCACCAGGAAAAAGAAGTAAGCCCCTTGAAAAATCAGCTATTATTGAACAAGTTTATCCAACTTACTTTAGAGTAAAATTTGAAGAAAACGAAAGAAGAAGTTCTTATAATTATACAGATATTTTTACAAAATCTGTTGAAGTTCAAGTTTTTGATGGCGAACAATTTACAGCATTGGAGCCACCTGCAATAATTTCAAAGAAGAATAGACAAGAGTATGCATAAGAATTAAGATAAATAAATAAAAAAATTCCTTAAAAAAGGAATTTTTTTTTGACCTCTAAATATAAATTAATAGTAAGAAAAAGGAGGTCAGAAATGGATTTACAAATTCAAAATGAAAAAATGGATATAAAGAAAAGCATTGGAATAAAGAAAAAGACTATAACACTAGAAAAAGACTTTATCTTACCAGACAATAAACCAGATATAATAAAAATACAGAATGAAAGTTCAATAATATATATTTCAAAAAAGGAAAATTTAGATGGCAAACTTAAAATTGAAGGAGGAACAACAACTAGAGTTAC
>CANQPZ010000053.1 GCA_947625895.1 uncultured Clostridia bacterium
GTTAAAAAATTTGTGTACAAATTTGGCGAAGCCTTTATATTATAGGAAATTCGGAGAACTTTCCTATAATATAAAAAAGACGAGCTTTTGCTCGCCTTTATAATATGTTTTTATTTCATATTATTTAATCTTTGAATTACACTCTCAAGTGTATTCTTATAATTTTCAAGTTTTTCTTTTTCTTCATTTATCTTTTTCTCTGGTGCTTTTGAGATAAATCCTTGATTTGATAACATTTTTTCGCATCTAGCAACTTCTGACTCTAATCTAGTTTTTTCTCCTTCAAGTCTTTCAATTTCTTCTTTTAGATCTACTAACTCATCAAAAGGAATATAAGCTTTTATATCATCTACTGCTATTGATACTGCGTTTTCAGGAATGTTCTTTTCTTCTTTTTGAATTATTATTTCGCTACTAAATCCTAATTTTTGTAGAAATTCCTCTGTTTCTTTTATTTCTTTTTCATATTTATCTGTTACTATTATTAATTTTGCTTTTTTACTTGGATGTACATTTTTCTGTGTTCTTATATTTCTAATTTCTATTATTAATTTCTTAATCTTTTCAATAAAATCTTCTTCGTTGTCAAATACGAATTTTTCTCTTTTATCTGGCCATTTTGCAACAATCAAATCTTCTGTTCCAAATACAATTAAATTTTTATATATTTCTGAAGTGATGAAAGGCATAAATGGGTGTAATAGTTTTAATGAAGATGCTAAAACGTGGTTAAGTACATCTGTTACAGGTACTCTAACTTCTTCATCATCACTATAAATTCTTGGTTTTACCATTTCAATATACCAGTCGCAGAATTCATTCCAGATAAAGTTATAAATTTTATCTAATGCAATTCCTAAGTCATAATTGTCTATATTTTTAGAAACATCTACAACTAATTTATCAAACTTATTTAAAATCCATTTATCTTCAATTCTAAAGTAATTTGGATCATAAGCTTTATTCTTTTCAAATGCTTCATAGCAGAATTTTCTAACTTTTTCTTCATCAGCTGAATTACTAATTACAAATTTAGCAGCATTCCAAATTTTATTTGCAAAGTTTGATGCTTGATCTAATTTTTCTGGCATAAATCTTATGTCATTTCCCATTGTTGTTCCTGATAATAAAGAAAATCTTAAACTATCTGTTCCATATTTATCAATAATATCTAATGGATCTATACCATTTCCAAGAGTTTTGGACATTTTTCTGCCTTTTTCATCTCTCACAATTCCATGTATTAAAACATCTTTGAATGGTGGTTTATCTGTAAATTCAAGTCCTTGTGTCATCATTCTTGAAATCCAAAATGTTATTATATCAAATCCAGTTACTAATGTTTGTGTTGGATAAAATTCTTTGAAATCCTCTGATTCTGTATTTGGCCAACCTAAAGTTGAGAATGGCCATAAAGCAGAACTGAACCATGTGTCAAGAGTATCTTCATCTTGAACTATTTTTGTACTTCCACATTTATCACATTTTTCTGGTTTATCTTTTGCAACAATAATGTTTCCACATTCTTTGCAATAATATGCAGGTATTCTGTGTCCCCACCATAATTGACGAGATATACACCAATCTTGTATATTATCTAACCAGTTGAAATATTGTTTTTCATATTTCTTTGGAATGAATTTTACTTCTCCATTTCTTACACTATCTGCAGCTCTTTTTGCTAAATCTTTCATACTTACGAACCATTGTGTTGAAATTTTGGGTTCTATTGTACTCTTACATCTTTCACACTTTGCAACATTATGAGTATATTCTTCTGTTTTTACTAAGGCACCTATTTCTTTTAATTTTTCTACTATTTTTTCTCTTGCTTCTAGTAGATCCATTCCTTCATATTCAGGTACTAAGTTACCCATCTTAAAGTTTTCATCAAATACTTCTATTATTTCTAAACTATGTCTTAATCCAGCTTGGTAATCATTCATATCATGTGCTGGTGTAATTTTAACACATCCAGTTCCGAAATCTTTTTCTACAAACTCATCAGCAATAATTGGTATTTCTTTATTCATTATTGGTAATATACATGTTTTTCCTACCAAATCTTTATATCTCTTATCGTCTGGATGTACTGCTACTGCTGTATCTCCAAGCATTGTTTCAGGTCTAGTTGTAGCAACTTCAATATACTTATCTTCTGTCCCTGTTATTTTATATCTTATATGCCATAAATGTGATGCTTCTTCTTTGTATTCAACTTCTGCATCTGAAATTGATGTATTACAACTTGTACACCAATTTACCATTCTTTTACCTCTATAGATTAAACCTTTATTATATAATCTAATAAATTGTTCTAATACAGCTTCAGACATTCCATCATCTAGTGTAAATCTGTTTCTATCCCAATCACATGAGCATCCTAATTTTCTTTGTTGTTCTTGGATAATTCCTCCATATTTTCTTGTCCATTCCCATGCTTCTTCTAGGAATTTATCTCTTCCTAAATCTTTTTTACTTTTTCCTTCAGATTTTAATTTTTGAACAACTTTCATTTCTGTAGAAATTGCTGCATGGTCTGAACCTGGTAGCCACAATGTTTTATATCCATTCATTCTTTTATATCTAATTAATATATCTTGAAGTGTGTCATCTAAAGCATGACCCATATGTAATTTTCCAGTTACGTTTGGTGGTGGCATCATAATACAATATGTTTCTTTTTTCTTGCCATCTACTGGTTTAAAATATCCTTTTTTCTCCCAATCTTCATATAATTTTTCTTCAAAATCTTTTGGATTTAATTTATCATTCAATTTTCCTTTCATAATTTGCCTCCTAAAATATCTTTTTTATACTCCTCCAGACTTTTCTCTGATATTTCATTTATCATCTTTTCTAATTTTTTTCTTTCTAAAACTTTTAAGTTTCCTTCTTTATATTTCACATATTCTTCAACTTCTGTTGGTAATTCTACATTATACTTTTCTATGATTTCTTTATTTAATATATCGTAATCGTTATATAAGTCTTTGCTGTAGTTTGTAAAATATTTATTATAAAATAGATCATCTGTTATTAAATGTAGAAAGTAACCTTGCATATAATCTGTATCTATTTCATTTTTTTCTAAAAAACTTAAAAGGTTTGTATTAGCACTATTTGAACTACTATAATGTGTAATACTTTTATCATCTGTAAGGTCCGGAGCAATAACGCCATTTATAAATTCTTCTTTACTGCTACAGACTCGTTCATGTTTCCTTAAATATTCATTTGCTATCGCTATATGTATTGCAAAACCTGGCATATTATCTCTCCTTTCCTTAATAATTTTTTAAAGGTAAAATTTGATTTTTGTTTGTGGCGAAGCTTTTTATATAATAAAAAAACGTCCTTACAATTAATGTAAGGACGAGATTATTCACGTGGTACCACCTTAATTTACCTTTATTGTATGTCATTTTTTGACTACTAGTATTGATAGGTTTCTCTTATAGATTTTAACGCATCTTATACGGATATGACTAATTTATATTTCTCATCACATCAACTCAAAAGCTACTTCCATTTATCTTGCTATAAGAAGCTTTCACCAATTACTTCCATTCTCTGTAATAGTAGTCTTAAATGTACTCCTCTTTTTCATAGTTTTTATTTATAATATTAATATTATAGCACATTTTTTCTAATTGTCAAAGATTTACCATCTTTTTCCTCCATAATACTCGTAAGATGATGACCAATTTTCTGAATTTTCTAATTGTTCATTTCTTTCTTTCGTTGATTCTTCTTGTATTTGTTTTAATTCTTCCTTCGCTCTTTTTCTTTTTTCAGTTTCATTTTTTTCATTTTCCTGCTTTTCTTGTTGCTCTTGCTGCTCTTCTTGTTCTTTTGGATCTTCTTCATTTTTTTCGTTTTCTAATTTTTTTAGCATATCGTCAATATCTTTTTTTAGTTGCTCCGCTTCTTTGCTATGTCCATTATCATCTTTATCATTTGCACAACCTTTTTCTGTTAGAACATTTCTTGCTGATTTTAGTATGGCAATGTTTTTTTCTTTATTATCTTCATTTTCTAAATCATCTAATGTTTTTAATTTTGCTAAAGCCAAATTTATTCTTACTGAGCATTCTTCTTTTTCTGACATTCTTGAGTTTAATGCTTTATAATATTCATCTATTGCTTCTTCATATTTTTCAGTTTGATATAAAGCATTTCCTCTATTATAGTGATATATGTAACTTTGACTTAAATTTGGAAAAGATAATACGCCTATTATTTTTAAATCATATTTCCCTTTTTCATAATCATTAATAAATTTTTCATTTATTAAAAAGTTAGCAAAAAGCTTCAATAAAACTATTGAAAGTATTATTTCTATAACTATTAATAGCTTTTTTACCATATGTCAAGTAGTTCCTTTCTATTTTGTTTATAATTTCTTTTTGTAATTGATCGTTTCATATATTAACATTCCTAAAAGTGGTATTACGAATATAAAATATATATCATTGTAAAATTTCTTGTCTGAATTTCCTAAGTTTTTTACTGCATCTTTTCTTATTTGTTCTACTTTTGTTTCTATATCTGATTGTTTTGTCATATGTATATATTTTATTCCCATGTCATCAGCTATTTGTTTTAAGTTATTTTCATCTATTTTTGAAACTGCTTTGGGGTATGGAAATGTGTCTGACGTATTATCTTCTAAATATTCCTTTCCTCCAGAAATACTTTCTACTTTCATTTTTCCACCTTCTGCTGTGCCATATCCAAGTACAGCCCCATCTGTTATATATTTTTTTACAGATGAAAAAGATTTTAGTTTTTCTTCATTTGTTATTTCACCATCACTAATGAAAAATACTATACTATTTCTATCTTCTTTTTCAGATACTTTTTTTAATGAATTCTCAAGTTCTTCTAATACAACATTCATCGAACTTCCTCTAGCATATAATTCATCTACTACCTTCATTCCTTTTAAAGCTGCTATTGTCATGTCATTATCTTTTGTTGGTGGTGTTTGAACTTTTGATTCATTACTAAATGTTATTACTGAAAAATTAGAACCAGATAATTGTTCAATTATATATTCGCAATCAGATATAACTCCATTTATTCTTTGGTCATTATGATTATAATCTTCTGCAAGCATACTAATAGTATTATCTATTACAAAAAATACATCTAAATTTGTTTCTAAAACTTTTGCATCTTTTGATGGTATCATAATTCTAAGATTTATCATAAATAGTAAAACTACTATTATTATTTGTCTGATAAATGTTTTTATATTTTTACTTTTTAAAATTACTAAAATTATACAAATTATTCCCATTAGCCAAATTGGGATAATTGGAGATGTTATCATAATTTCACCCTTTTATTTATAATAAATAATATTCCTATTGATATTATCAATAATATTACCGGAATTTGTGGTTGATCTGTTCGTTTAACTTCTTTTGTTCCTTGTACTTCTGTTTTTTGTAAAGATTCTATTTTTGAGACAATTTCTGAAACAGCTTGTTTATCTTCGCCTATATAGAATTGTCCACCTGTTGTTTCTGCAACTTCTTTTAATTCTTCTTTATCTTCTTCTCCTGCTGCATCTGGGCAAAGTGCATACACTTTTATTCCATTATCTTTTGCTATTTGTCCACCCTCTTTTAATGATACTATTGGTCCTCCAAAACTAGCATCATCATTATCTGTTGAAAATATAATTACTCTTGTTCTTTTTTCTTCTTCTAGGTTTGGAAAGCTATATATACATGATGCCAATCCATCTCCTATTATTGAACTTCCTCTAGTTTCATTTCCAACTAATGTTCCTGCTTGTGAATATTGTGTTAATGTAAATGAGTCTAGATCTGTTGAAGAATATGCAGCAAGTGATTCATCTAATTTATCTAGAACTTCTAAAACATATTCATAGTCATCTGTTAATGGTACTAATAAATTTGATGAAGTATTAAAAATTGATACTCCTATTCTTTCTCCTTTTAAATTCTTTACAGTTTCTTTTATTTCTTTAATCAAATTATCATCTAATTCAATTACTGATGTAGATACATCCAGGCATAAAAAAATATCTCTGTTGTTTAGTCTAGATTCAGCTGTTTCTACTTTTGCTGGTCTAGCCAGAGTAACTAATGAAATTGCAATGCAGAATATGCAAAAAATATTTAACAATGCTGTTAATACTTTGTACTTTGTAAGTATTTTAGAATAATATGGATTATTTTTTGCGTATTGTGTATTTGCAATCTTTTTTCCTGTTTTATATTTTTCTTTCTTTTTTAGTAGAAATAAAATTACAATAAAGACTACTAAAAGTGGAATTCCTATATATAGAACCCAAGGGTATGTTAATTCCATTTTTCAATTACCTTTCTAGTTTTTTCTAATGATGCTTTTATATTTCCTAAAGATTTTTCAGCAAATTCTGGTGCATAATATTCTTGTATTAATTGTAATAATACTGGCATATTTAATTTTTCAATGTCCTTTAAAGTGTAATTTTGAACTTTTATGTTTGTTACTTCATACACAAACAATCTTATAATTGTACTTAAAGATTGATAAGCAACTCTTACAGTTATTTTATTTTTTAGTAATCTTTCTTCCACAGCATCTATCTTCTTTATATACTTGTTCTTTATATTGTTTAAATTTTTAGGTTCGATTTCTTTTATTTGTGTGACTTCTTTTTTTACTGTATTACTTTTTCTTGTAAAAAACAAATATATGCTAATTGCAATAAGTACTAATGCTATTGCAATTATAGGATAGATTGAATATGAAAATGGATCTTGTAAATTAACGGATGTTTGCATTTCTATGCCTTTCTAATAATTCTATAATATTTTGTGCTATCTTTTTTGAGCTGTTTACAGTTATTACAGATATTTTATTTCTTTCCAAACTTTTTTTATTTTTATTGTATAAATCTTTTTTTGTCTTTTCTTCTAATTCATGTAATTTTGAATCTTGTAAAAATAACCTAGGAATATAAGTATCGTTTTCAACGTCATAAGCATTCTCTCCTGTCATATCAGCATCACTAATGTTAATTAGCATTATGTCATGCATACCAGAAATTGATCTTATTTGTTTTTCTTTGATACTGTCCATTCCTTCTAAGTCAGTAATAATGAATATTATCATTCTACGTTTTATGTTTTTCTTTATATAATCTAT
>CANQPZ010000054.1 GCA_947625895.1 uncultured Clostridia bacterium
GTTGGTAGAGCAGAGGACTGAAAATCCTCGTGTCAGTGGTTCGATTCCACTTGAAGCCACCAGGCGAGAGATATGTAAAAACATATCTCTTTCTTATTTCGTAAAGCAAGTGGAATCGAAAAGCAAGGAGCCAGTTTTGGCGTTGTAGCAACAACGCTGAAACTGAGCTAAAAACAGTCCAGTGGACTGTTTTTCTTGCGCGGTCTCTGGCGTATTCCACTTGAAGCCACCAGGTTTTTATAAAATTTTTAGTAGTATTTAAAGAAAGACAATCCTACAGAAGATGAAGTTTATAAGTAGTTAATAGTAAATAAAATTATAGAAATGAGGAATGTAAATTGAACAAAATAGAAATAAAACCTACTACAGAAAATATAATAAATATGTTAGATAAAAATGCTATTGGAAGAAATCAATATATTAGTTCTTTTTTAGAAATGTTGGATAATATAGATGATAATTTTACAATATTTATAAATGGAGATTGGGGAACTGGAAAAACATTTTTTGTAAAACAAATATATACACTTTTAACTTATTATAATGAATATATAAATAAAGATGTAAAAGAATATAAACTACAATTGGAGACTATTTTGCAAAAAGAACATTTTAAGGACTTAAAATTAGAAAAAAATTTTGTTCCGATTTATTATAATGCTTGGAATAATGATTTACATATAGATCCTATAAATTCTATTATATTTAATATAATTAAAGAACATGATATTCTAAAAGACTATACAAAAGAATCTTCTGATATTATTGATAAAATTGGTAGTATTGTGGATATTTTTAATATATGGTCAAACGGAAGTATTAAAGATGTAATATCAACATTTAAAGGAAAAGACATTATTCCAGAAATTACAACTATGGAAAATTTAAAGGAAACTTTAAATTTACTTTTAGATAAGTTATTACAAGAACACGGAGATAAATTAGTTATTTTTGTTGATGAATTAGATAGATGTAATCCTGTTTATGCAATAAAACTATTAGAACGAATAAAACATTTCTTTGATCATGAAAATATAATATTTGTATTTTCAGTAAATGTAAATGAATTAACAAATACTATTTCTAATTATTATGGTCAAAATTTTGATTCACATAGATATCTGAATAAATTTTATGATGTTTCAATAGATTTACCAGAGATTAATATTACTAATTTTTTGGAATTTTTAGGATTTGAAAAAAAAGGATATTATTTTGATGAAACTGTATTTGAGATAATAAATCGTTACCATTTTACTATGAGAGACTGTATAAGATATTATCAAGCACTTAAAGTAGTCGAAGAATATGTCACAACGCCTTTTAGATTTCGCTTTAAAGAAGAAAAGGGAAAAGAAATAATAAAAACGTTCTTTTTGCCTATATTATTAGGAATTAAAATAATAGATTTAAAATCTTATATAGAAATAATAAAAGGAAAAGGATTTGAAAATTTTTTCGAAATTGTAATGAATCTGAAAATTCCAAAAGATGGTTTAAGTAATTATATGAATAAAGAACAAGATGGTAGTATTTCAGAAGATAGTTTTAAAATGCAATTTTGCGATATATATAATGCGATATTTAATCATAAAGGTGACTATAAAGAATATAGTAATAATGAAATTATGCTAAATAGGGAGTCTTATAAATATATGATGGATGCACTTAGTTTATTAAAAAAAGAACTAAAATATTAAATAAAAGATTGTTTTTCGGCAAAAAATAAAGTATAATAGAAACATCCTTTTCATAAAGGAAATCTTTGTGTAAAGGAGGTGAGTTATTTTGTCAGGCTACATGTTGATATGGATTCTACTTCAGAAAATTGAAAAATTGGAAGAAGAATTGAAGAAATATCAGAAAGACAACGAAAACAAAAAAATTACATAGTAATTTCAGAGCAGTTCTCCCTGCTCTGTTTTTTAGTCAAAAAAAAGATATGTGTTTCTCCCCACATATCTAGTGCGTTATTGTCAGGCTATACTAGACAACTTCGCTTAAGCTATTATTAGTATAGCATTATTTTAATGATTTGTCAAATGATTTTCAAAAAAATGATTTTTATATTGAAAAAAAGATAAATATTTGTTATTATATTAGGTAAATTATGGGTATTTATTATTAAGGAGTAAAATTGTGAATCTATTTGATTTTTTGAAAAGCAAAATGAAAAGTAAACTAGAGAAGAAATTTTGAATTATATTCAATCTATAATTTCAAAAATTAAGGAATTAGCAAAGAAAAAAGGTGATGGATATAGAGAAGAATTAGAGGAATTAAGTTATAAATCAATAGATGATAAAAAAATTTTTATATATCTATAGAAAAAAGTTTGATGCACCTGTTACTTATAAAGAAATAGCTAAAATTTTAAGAAAATATAAATTATATGAAGAAGAATTAAGGATTATAGAATTGGGATTATTAAATATAAATGCAAATAGTTCTAATAAAATTTTACTAGAAAGAGAAAAGAAATTGAAAGAATTATGCAAATAAAAAAATTGGAGGAGAAAATGGAAAAATTAAAAGGTAAATCATCCATTTATACGACAACTGATGGAATATTAGTAGATGACAATGATAATGAAAGTATTATAATTTATCGACCTATTGGAACATATATGTCGCTTGAAGATGTTAAGTTAGTTGATAAAAAAGAGTTACCCAAATTAAGTACTCAAGATATAATTTTGAAAAAAAATGAATTTTGTTGTTTTATAGGAAATGGAATTACATATAAAACTAAAACGATAACAACGGGATACATAAACAACAGAAAGGGTGGAAGCATAAGGCTAACAAAGGGAATTTCATATCATGCTGGAACTGGACAAAGTCAAGCAATAAGAGAAAATCAAACAACAAAATTTGAAGGCATACTATACCTTACAAATCAAAGACTTATATATATTAGTCCAGACTCCGATAGCTTTGATAAGCCAATATCAAAATTAACATCTGTTTTAGAGGTAGAAGATGGAGTGATTATACAAATAGGCTCTAAAACATATTCTATACAATTAGATACTCACGTACTCTTTATGCAAATATTTAATATAGTAAAGTATAAAGAATTTAACATAGAATTACCAGAAATATTTAATAATAAACATGTTCAATATACGTTTGATTCTAATGTTTTAAAAAAAATAAAGAATAATAAGAAAGAAAATAAAAAAGGACTAACTGGATTGCAAGCAGTTGTAGCTTCAATTTTAATAATACTTATACTGGGGTGGATTACGAATATTGGTTCATCTAATAAAACTAAAGATAACAAAGTAAATTATGATTCAAATATGGTAGCACAATTTACTAATATAGGCTTTACAGAAGAACAAGCTAATGAAATTTCTAAAATATTACAAGATATGAGAATAAAACAAATAGTAAGTATGCAATTAATTGAAAATGACAATAATAGTAATATATCTAAAGAAGAATATAATGAATTATATGAGTGTTATTGTGATGATGGAGCACAAAGATGGAACAATTATGGATCACATATATATTTATATTTTAAAGATAAAAAATTGGTATATGCTTGTTTTTCAAATCATTGGGGAAAATTTTATGATGTCAATAAAGGAGTTATAGATTATCCTGGAAATTATGATAATTAATTATTAATACATACTAAAAATTAAACACTGACAATTTATTGAATTTAGAGGGTAAAATATTCTACCCTCTAAATTTATCTTTTCAAATCCAACTCTTTTTTCTGTTTTCTTTTTCAACTTGTCTTTCAGAATTAAGAAGTGTGTGAATTTCTTTTTCAAAATCTCTAATTAAATTATATTCTGTACCCATACCAAATTTATGGCAAATACATTTTATAAATTTTCAATAGTTTCTTTGAACTTATTAATAATTTTTTATAAATGACTATTTTATTTTTCTAATCTTTAATCTTTTATAATAAAAACTCTATAAAATGACTGTTATAGAAAAAATCAGTTCCCAATTGGAAACTGATTTTTTAATAGCTGTGTTTAATAAATACTAATGTAATATACTTCTTTGACTTTTTTCGTTTTAAAGTTTTTAATTTTAAGCTTTTCCATTATGTAAGAGATGCCATCAAAATAATTGTAATCTTTTGCTTCCTTTAATGGAATTTGGCTAGTATCTACAACTAACGGAAGTACTTTAATGTTTGAGTTGGATTTTATTCCTACTCTAAAATGAATGTAGTTGCTTAACATAAGATTTAAAATAAATATTTTAATTATTTCCTTGTTCTCAATAAGTTCGTCAATTAAACTTGAAATCCGAACTCTGTTAAAAAAGATCTTATCACATTTCGTTAAAAAACTAAAGCTATTATTTTCCATAAATACCTCCTATAATATTGTTTTTGGTTAATAGAAACAGTTTTGTATGGAAATCACTCCTTCCAATAATTATTGCGTTGTTTACGAGTTACATATGCCGTCAATCCTAAAAGGGAATTATAAAAAATAAATATTTCAACTATTATATCATATTTTTTGAAAAATTTCTATACTTAAAAGGTAAAATGTAGTTGAAAGTAATTTTATTTTATTATATAATCAATATGTGTTATATAAATATTAGAAAAATTAACAGAGATATAATTATGGAAGAAAAGTTAGAAAAACTTTATAATGAATGTATAAATGAATTAGCTTCAATAGGAATAAATGTATTAAATGAAGACTTTGGCAATATTGATATTAAGATTGCTAAAAGAAATTCATCAAGATATGGTTGTTGCAAACAAGAAGAACCAGATAAGAATTTTTATCATTTTGAAAAAAGAAAATATAGAAATGTTAAAGTGTATGATAAATTCAAAATACACCATATTGAAATTTGTAGATGGGTAATGGAACTAAATGATAATATAATAAAAAATACTATAATTCATGAAATTATTCATTGTTTTCCATATTGCAATAATCATGGAAAAATATTTAAAAGTTATGCAAAGATAATAAATGAAAAATTAAATTATAATATTACAAGGCTTGGTAATAAAAAAGAAGATTTTGAGAAAAGTAATGTTGAATATAAGGAAAATTTACCAATATATAATTATAAGATTATTTGCAAAAATTGTGGACAAGTTTTTTATAGAAAAAGGTTACAAAAAAATTTTTTAAGAAAATATAGATGCGGAAAATGTAGTGGCAAATTTGATATTTTTAGAGGAGTTTACGATGGAAAAAAAGTTAGCTCAAAGACTTAATTGTAATGAAAGTCTTAGAAATCATATTAAAGATTTTATTGAAATTTTTGTTGAGTATTATGGAGAAGAGCAAAGAGAATATATTGAAGAAAAATTTAATTCAGCTTTGTTTATTGGATATTTAACGGAAACACAATTTGATCAAACTTTATCAAAATTAGAACAAGTTAATAGTGATAAATTATATAAAAAAATTCTAGATGAAACAAAACTAAAAGTAACAAAAGAGCAACTATTTGGAAAAAGTTTTGGGGATGAAGCATATTCTTTTAAATTTGAAAATTTACAACCAATTAGTGACTATGATGCTTATTTCGAAGAATTTATGTTAGGAGAAGAAGGAAGAGAAAAAAGTTATTATGAACAAAACTATAAATCATTAAGTAATAGAATTCCCAATATAACTTTTGAAGATTATATGAAAATGGCTGAAACTGGACAAGTTCCTTTGATGCTTGAGGGATTTCCAGATAATCTTAAAAAAAGAATATTAGACTATGCAGATATTTCTTTTGATCAAAGAAGATATCAATCAAAAAAAGAAAAAGCTGTTAAATTTTTAAATTCAATAGGTATAGAAGCAAATATTGATAATATAGAAGAAATCACGCCAAGTCTTACAGAATTAAATTTATTATTAGATAGTTATAGAGAAGCAAAAGAAACATACCAAGTAGAACAGGTACAAAAATATTCAGAATATTATGATATTATGAGTTCTAATAAAATAATAAAAGATAGTTTACAAGAAAAATATTATAAAATTTTTTTACAAGAGATAATAGAGATAATTCCAGAAAGATTTAGAGGAGAAGTTCAAAGATATTTGGTTGATGATAATGAAAAAATAAGTTATGATTTGGAATATTTAGTTGGAAGCTATTTAGGAAATCAGGGGTTATATGAATATTTTTCAGACGAAATGACTGAAAAATTAAATAGTGAAGATACAAGTTCTTGGGAAAAGGAGCAAATAAAGAAAAATAGAATAAAATATTTTAAAATCATAGGAATTGACTTAGGAGATGATTATGAAGGATATTTAAGTCAGGTTGATATTTGGGCTGATAAAGAAACTATTAATACATTTATAGAAAAGAAAAATAAATTACTTTCTGATTTTGATGTTGAATACTATAATAGTATTGCTCCTCAAAAACAAAGAATAGAGGAAGCCAAAAAAAGAGGGCTTTTAAGTTATGATGAAAAAGAATCATTAGAAATGTATTCAAGACATGGTATATTAGGATGTAATTATGTTAGTCCTAATTTAGTTAAAGATGAAGATGAATATAAGCTTTCCCCAAAAGTTGTTATAAATTTTGGTGAAGATGATGCAAAAGACCATTTTATCATTCATGAATTGAATCATCTATATGAATTATCATTAGTTGAAGTTGATGGAGAATATTTTAAAACAACTTGTGGATGGGACATTTTAAATGATAAGATTGAACCTGATGAACATAACAATATAACTGATAGAGAAAAAAGAGATTATGAACTATTTAATGAAATAATTAATGAAAAAATATCAAAAGAAATAAGTAAAATAATGGTTGATAAAGGGATTGCAATATTTGGAGAAGCTACAGAAAAAAGCTATAAAAATGTTACAAGTTATGATTCAACATCTTATCTAGTTGAAGATTTTTTTAATCAATACAAGAGTGAAATTATTGAAAGTAGAAAAAATAATAATATACAAGCAATTTTTGATGCAGTTGGAAAAGAAAATTTTGAGAAATTAAATTTGCTTTTTGGTATTCATAATAAATATTTTGGAGGATTAGAATATTATAATTTACTTAATGATTTAATGCACAAAGATGAAACAAAAAGAACTGAAATTTTTAAACAAATTAAGGAGCAAAGAGATA
>CANQPZ010000055.1 GCA_947625895.1 uncultured Clostridia bacterium
TCCTGTTAATTGGAATCTTCCAAGTGTTTTGTTATATGCAGCCATTTCTCTTTCACCTTGTAGTACGTGTACTTCAACACTTGTTTGTCCATCAGCTGCTGTAGAGAATACTTGTGATTTTTTAGTTGGTATTGTTGTATTTCTATCAATTAATTTTGTGAATACTCCACCATATGTTTCAATACCTAATGATAATGGTGTTACATCTAGTAATACTAAGTCTTTAACATCTCCAGATAATACACCACCTTGAATTGCTGCACCTATTGCAACGCATTCATCAGGGTTGATTCCTTTATTTGGTTCTTTTCCAGTAATTTTCTTAACTTCTTCTTGAACTAGAGGAACTCTTGTAGAACCTCCAACAAGTAATACTTGGTCTAATTGGCTAGCTTCTAATCCAGCATCTTTTAATGCTTGGTTAACTGGTCCTATTGTTGAATCAACTAAATCACGAATTAATTCTTCGAATTTTGCTCTTGTTAATGTTATGTCTAAATGTTTTGGTCCTGAGCTATCAGCTGTGATAAATGGTAAGTTGATGTTTGTTTGTCCAACACCAGATAATTCAATTTTAGCTTTTTCTGCAGCTTCTTTTAATCTTTGCATTGCCATTTTGTCTTTGCTTAAATCTATTCCGCTTGTTTTTTTGAATTCATCTACTAAGTATTTCATAACTCTTTCATCAAAGTCATCTCCACCTAGTCTGTTATTTCCACTTGTTGCAAGAACTTCGAATACACCATCACCTATATCAAGGATTGATACATCGAATGTTCCTCCACCTAGGTCATATACCATTATTTTTTGGTCTTTATCACCTTTATCCATACCAAAAGCAAGTGATGCAGCTGTTGGTTCGTTTATAATTCTTAAAACTTCTAGTCCAGCAATTCTACCAGCATCTTTAGTTGCTTGTCTTTGGCTATCGCTAAAGTATGCAGGAACTGTTATAACTGCTTGTTTAACTTCTGTTCCTAAATAATTTTCAGCATCTGATTTTAATTTTTGTAATATCATTGCTGAGATTTCTTGAGGTGTAAATTCATCACCTTCAATTTTAACTTTTTTATCTGAACCCATATCTCTTTTGATTGAAATAACTGTATGTTCTGGGTTTGTAACAGCTTGACGTTTTGCAATTTGTCCAACTAATCTTTCTCCGTTTTGTGAGAAAGCTACTACTGATGGAGTTGTTCTATTTCCTTCTTGATTTGGAATTACAACTGGTTCTCCACCTTCCATAACAGCAACACATGAATTTGTTGTTCCTAAGTCAATACCTATAATTTTTGACATTATTTTTTTCCTCCTTTAAAATCTTTTCCTTTAATATATCTTTTGTATTTTCATACATTTTCACTTTTGTGATGTATATTTATTTTTAAATTAAATAACTAAATTAATTTGCAACTATAACCATAGAATGTCTGATAACTTTTGTTCCTATGATATAGCCTTTTCTAAATTCTTCTTTTATAATATTTTTTCCTAATTTTTCGTCTGTAACATGACTAACTGCTTCATGAAGTTCTGGATCAAATTGTTCTCCAACAGTTTTTATTTCTTTTACGCCATGGAAAGCTAATACGTCTTTTAACTGTTTTAGAACCATTTTTATTCCTTCTTCATAAGCTGTATCTGTTGTTCCAGCACTTATTGCTTTTTCTAGATTATCTATTATTGGTAATATGCTTGTCATTATATCTGACACTAACATATTTCTTAGATTTTCTTTTTCTTTTAAGTTTCTTTTTTTGTAATTTTCAAATTCAGCAAATAATCTTTTATATCTATCTGTAAGCTCTGCAAGTTCAGTAAGGTCAGTATTTTCTTCTTGTTTCTCAACATTTTCAGATGGTTTTGCATTTTCTTCTTGTTTTTCTTGATTTACTGGTTCTGCATTTTCTTCTTTTACCTCTTCTACAACTTCGTTATCTTTTTCCTCTGCCAATATTCTCATCCCTTTCATTTTATATTTTATATATTAAGTAAAATTTTATTTATCATCATGGTAATCTTCTCTAAGTTTTTTACTTATATATTTCATAATTGAAATTACTTTTGAGTAATCCATTCTTGTAGGTCCTATTATACCAATAGTTCCAATATCTTTATCTCCTAAAATGTGATTGAATGTAACAACACTAAAATCTTTTAGCTTTTCATCATGTAATTCATCACCAATATAAACATTTATATCTTCTGCAACTCCTGTATTTAGCACGTCTGTAACTAAATCTTTAGCATCTAATACGTTCATAAAGTTTTTGGCTAGATCTGCTTTTTGGAATTCAGGTAAATCAAATGATTTATTTGTTCCTTCTAATAGTAATTCGTCATTTTCTTGGAATAATTTATTGATTTCCTCAATTATTTTCTTGATTAGAGAAATGCTATTTTTCATTTCTTCAGTAATAAATTCTTCTATATTGTCGCCAAGTTGATCTAGTGACTTTCCAACCATATTATTACTAAATATGTAATTTAATTTTTTAATTTGGTCTTCAGTAACATCTTCATCAAATTTTATGATTGCTTCTCTTATAATTCCTGAATCTGTAAGAATTATTGCCATCATTACTCTGCTACCTAGAAGAACAAATTTCACATCTAATATTGTATGAGTTTCAAGCTTAGGTCCTATTGCAATTGTTGTATAATGTGTTAGTTCTGATAATGTACTTGTTGCTATTTTAGTTAAATCTTCTAATTCGTTTACTGTTGTTTCTAGTTTATTTTTTATATACTGCATTTCTTTTACAGTAAGTTTGTCGTCTCTTAATAATTCGTCTATGTAGTATCTATAACCTTTTTGTGAAGGTATTCTACCTGCTGATGTATATGGCTTTTCAATGAAACCTATTTTTTCAAGTTCAGCCATTTCATTTCTTATTGTTGCACTACTACAATTTAAATCATAATTTTTAACTAAATTTCCAGAACTTACAGGCTCAGCTGTATCAATATATTCCTCAACTATAGCTTGAAGTATTTTTTTCTTTCTATTATCAAGCATTTCAATCGACCTTTCGTTAGCAGTTTTTCTTTTTGTCTGCTAACACATATATATTATATCCAAAATTAGCAATTGTCAATACAAGTTGCTAATATTTTTTTTACTTTTTTTCACTTGTTTATAAACCTTTATATTTTGCTTTTTCCTTTACTTTATTGGCAATCTGATATATAATTTCAAATCATATGTCATGATACTTCTATAGGCATCATTAGTATCTGCTGTATGAAATAATTATAGGAGGTAACAGTTATGGAGGCTAAAAAAAGAGAAGAACTTCTGGCTGCTTACAGCGATGTCTTTTCGCAAAATGGAGACGTCAAAGCATGCGGTCGGAAAAAGTGCATGGAACTAATAAGTATATGTTCCAAATGTAGTCCATCAAATTACAAATCTTTTGGTGATCTGTCTACCGGCATAATGAAAGTCCCTCATATCAAGGAACTTATTGAAGAAGAGTTCCCTGAGGTCATTTTCCGTGAGCGCTTTCTACATGTTTTCGACGAGAATGGACATCTGAAGATTGACCCTGAAAAGCAAAATCCCATGATTAAGTCTTTGCTAATCGTAGCAAGTAAGTTGGATCCATCATTTTCTCAGGGCCCGGGTTCACCGGCCACGTTTGATGAAGAGACTCAAAACGCAATAAAAGTTCTCTACTGTAGTTTGGTTTCCATCAAGTAATGGTTTTCCATTACTCAAAAAAATGAGCAGGCTGCGCTAAACGCGTGGCCTGCTTTTTTTTTAAACAAATTCTTGCCATACTTGATTTGCTAAATCTAATCCTTTATCTGTTAATTTAATATTATCTAAATCAACTTCAATTAATTCCTCATCAACTAATTTACTAATTTCAAATCTAAAGTAAAATAATGGATTAATTTGAAATTTTCTTTCAAATTCTGATATTGAAACTCCTTCTATTTTCCTAAGTCCTAACATCATATATTCTTTTGCCATATCTTCATTTGATTGTTCTTCTTCAATGTTCTTTTCTTTATAACTTTCAATATACTTTTCTATTGTATTTGCATTTGAAAATCTTTTTCCATTGAAATAACTATGAGCTGAACATCCAAATCCTAAATATTCTTTTTGGCTCCAGCAATCCATGTTATGTCTTGATCTATAGTTTGGTAATGAGAAATTAGAAATTTCATAATGTTCATATCCATTTTCTTCAAGTAGCTTTTTTGCACCCCAATACATATCTCTTTCTTCTTCATCGTCTGCTAATTGAATTTCATTATTATCAATTCGATTTTTTAATTTAGTTCCTTCTTCTACAATTAAAGAATATACTGATATATGCTCTGGTTTTAAATTAATTATTTTTTCAACTTGGCTTTTAATTGATTCTTCATCTTCTCCAGGTAAAGCTAATATAAGATCTATATTTATATTGTCAAATCCTTCTTTTCTTGCTAATTCATAAGTCTCTATGAATTCTTCATATGTATGAATTCTTCCTATCTTTTTTAGAATTTTATTGTCTGTTGATTGCAGTCCAATACTTAATCTATTTATTCCAGATTTCTTGTAATCTTTAAGTTTTTCTTTTGTTACTGTTCCTGGATTCATTTCAATTGTTATTTCAGCATTTCTTGAAACAATAAATTTTTCTCTAATTTTATTGATTATTTCTGTTATATATTTTGAATCTATAAAAGATGGTGTTCCTCCACCTATATATATTGTTCCTATATCAAATCCTGTAAAAGAACATTCATCTATTTCTTTTTTTAATGTTTCTATATACTTTTCTATTGTATCTTCTTTTCCTGAATATGATGAAAAATCGCAATAATCACATTTTCTTTTGCAGTATGGTATATGTACATATATTCCTATTTCTTTCATGATTTTTTCCTTTTTAATTTCCTTTTTTTATTTCATCTGCTATTTCAATTATTCTTTTTAATCTATGATTTACTCCTGATTTTCCTATTGGTTCTTCTAATAGTTGACCTAATTCTTTTAAACTTGATTCTGGATTTTCCAATCTTACCTCAGCAATTTCAATTAAGTTTGGTGGTAACTCATCAAATTTCTTCATTTTCTTTAAGAAATTAATTGCATCAACTTGTGCAACTGATGCTTCTACAGTTTTATTTAAATTTGCTGTTTCACAGTTTACGATTCGATTTACGCTATTACGCATATCTTTCATTACTCTAATTTCCTCAAATTTTAAAACTGATTTTTGAGCTCCTATAAAAGCTAAAAATTTAGAAATTTCTTCGCCTTCTTTTATATATAAAGTATTATTGCTTTCTAGTATTTTTGCTTCTATTCCAGATTCTTTAAGTATATTTTTTACATATTGTGATACATCTTTATTTTTTAGTAAAATCTCTAAGTGATATTTTTTATTTGGATTACTTAATGAACCACTTCCCAAAAATAATCCTCTAATCATTGCCTTGATTTCTTCTTCTGTTTTTAAATCTTCTACATGTGGCAATTTGCTTGTATTAAATTTAGCTACATACACTTTTCTCTTTACTTCTGGTTCATAATCAATATTTAATTTAAACAATATTTTATAAATACGTTCAATGTTAAATTCATTTTCAGTAACAAACTCTGCTATATCATTTTCACTTGTGCTGTTAAATGATAAGCTATATCCAATTATTTCAGCTTCCATTAAATCTTTTTTTGAGAACGTATTTATTTTACTTAATTCTTCTTTTATTTCTGATGAAAAAGACATTTTTATCCCTTCCTACATATTATTACTCTATCATTTAAACTTAAATCTTTTATACAATTTATTTCTTTATAATTTTGTTCTTTTAATATATTAGTTACGCTTTCTTTTTGATTAAATCCTATTTCAAAACACAAATATCCATCTTCTTTTAAATAATCTTTGGCATTTTTTGATATTCTTCTATAAAAATCCAATCCGTCAATTCCACCATCTAATGCTAATTTAGGTTCTTTTTTTACTTGCTCATCAAGTGATTTAATTACTTCTGTTTCTATATATGGTGGATTTGAAACTATTATGTCAAAATCTCTTTCTTCTATATTTTCAAATAAATCTGATTTTATAAATTTTACATCTACCTTATTTAATTTTGCATTTTCTTTTGCTATTTCAATTGAGTTTTCATTTATATCAGATGCAAATACAGATGAATTTTTTAAATTTTTGCATAGTGAAATCCCAATTATTCCGCTTCCTGTGCATAAGTCTAAAATCTTATCTTTTTCTTTGGCTATTTTTAAGACTTCTTCTACTAAAATTTCTGTATCACTTCTTGGAATTAGGACATTCTCATTTACTTTGAACTTCATTCCATAAAATTCTTGATATCCAGTTAAATATTGTAATGGCACATTTTCTGCAAGTTTATCTATTCCTTTTTTGAATTCTTTTTCTATTTCTTCTGAAATTTCTTCATCTTGATGAATAAGTAAATATTCTTTATTTACATTCATATAATGTGCTAGTAAAAGTTTTGTTTTTAAATTTCTTTCATCTATATTATTTAATTTTTCTATTCCAAATTTTATTGCTTCTTTTACCTGCATATTGCCTCCAACTTCCATTATTTTAGCATTTATATCGTTTATTGTAAAGATTGCGTAATTTTCTAATAACAAAAAAGGCAGATTTTTAATCTGCCTTTTTTATTGTTTATTTATAAAAAAATCAGCCCCACATTAGCCGTCATGAATAAGAATTTTTATGGACCTGTCCTAAAACAGGTGGGTGCCTTCCTAGATACTCCTGGGTTTCTTACTATAATAGTTGTAAGCTTACACGCCATATCCAGAGAGCTGGCTCCCTTCTCCAATACTTGTAGGTTCTAAAAACTCTGTCAAAAACGCACCATGCA
>CANQPZ010000056.1 GCA_947625895.1 uncultured Clostridia bacterium
ACCTTGACTCTCAAGTTTTGAAAAGCTATACCCTATTTTATCCATCATATATACTCTTGCTTCTTCTAACCATCTAATATAATTTGAATGATGAACTATTCCCATTTTATCAGTTTCATAATAATGAACATGGTGAATATATTTTTCCAATGTTAATTTTCCTCCTTGATATGTATGTTATCTAATAAAATTAGTAAATGTGATTTCCTCTTGTTTAGGTTTATTTATACCATTTTTTTCGCCGATTTCAATACATTTTAAATAATAAGCCATATTTCTTGCAAGTATTCTCATTGCTTGCATTCCTTCTTCATCTTTTATTACTTCTTCTGGCTTATTTCCATGTACCATATTCCAATATCTTGATGAAATTATTGGCATTTCAGTTATTCCAAAATACTTATTTATTTGATCATATGTAGCTGTTGTTCCAGCTCTTCTTGCAGAAATAACAGATGCAGCTGGTTTATATTTCAAGTATTCTTTTGGACAACTATAAAATGCTCTATCCATAAATGATGTCATAGATCCTGACATTGCTGCATAATGTACTGGTGTTCCAAAGATGAACCCATCAGCACTTTTTGCTTTTTCAGAGAATTTATTTACTACATCATCAAATACACATTTTTTATTATTTTTGCAAGAGCCACAAGCTATGCATCCTGAAATTGGCTTTGTTCCTATCCAAAATATTTCTGATTCAATACCTTCTTCTTTAAGTGTTTTTTCAACTTCTTTAAGTGCTGTATATGTACATCCTTTTTCGTGAGGACTGCCATTAACAAGTAAAACTTTCATATTTCCTCCTAATTTAAATTTCAATAATTTTTAAATTATATTTATCTTCAAAAACTTTCTTTTTTGCGATATATTCTTTTGTTTTAAATCCTTTTACATCAATGATAGTTTCTGTACCATCATTATTAAAAACTATAAAATCTGGCTTATATTTTAAGCCATCTGCCAACATGAATATTGGTTGAAGACAAAAACCTCTTATGTCTTTTGCCTGTAATCTTGTCTTTAGTTCACAATAATAGTCTGCTTCTTTCTGACTATCAAATGTATGACCATCTATTGACATTTTGTTAGATCTATATTTACTCTTTTTCATTTTGCTTCTATCTGTATAATTTTTATATTCTTCTACACTCCAATGTTCCATTTATTTCTCCACTAATAATTTGAACTTATAGTATCAGATTTTTATTGATATTGCAAGTTTCATATCAGAAGATACCAAGATATTCTAATAGAGATTTTATACCCATTAGAATTAGAATTATCCCTCCTAATGAAGAGACAAATCTTTCATATTTAGGATTCTTTAGAAATCTTTTAGCAAAAAAATTTCCAAGCTTTACTCCAATAAATGATAATATAAAAGTAATTATTCCTATGCATAAAACAGCTATTTCTATGTTAGCATCTAAAAATGAAAATGTTATTCCAATTACTAGTGCATCGATGCTTGTTGCAATTCCAAGTAATATTATATTTTTAAATGATAAATTATCACCATCTATTGATTCTCTATTTTCTTTTATCATATTTAATCCAATTAATAATAAAATTATGAATGCAATTAAATGATCTATTTTGCCAATAAAACTCACAAAAGTATTTCCTAAAAGATAGCCAAGCACTGGCATTAACCCTTGAAAAAGTCCAAACCAAAAACTTATTTGTAATGCTTTATTTATTTTAAATTTTTTCATTGAAATTCCTGTGCAAATTGATACTGCACAGGAATCCATTGCTAAACCTATACTTATAGCAATTATCTCAATTAAACTCATTATTATTTATCTCCAACTTGTTTTCTCTGAATAAGTTTTAATAATTCAACTATTGGGATTATAACTAAAGCTAATCCAACTGCTATTAATAATTCTTCTATTTTTACCATTTCTAGTTCAAACCATTGTGATAATATTGGTACATATATTACCCCTAATGTTAAAACTGCACTAACAAAGAAAGAACCTACTAGTAATAAATTTTTATGCTTCATTTTGAAAATTGATCCTTTTAATGATCTCATACATATTGCATAGAATATTTCAATAAAGTTTGCTGTGATAAATGCCATTGAAACGCCATATGATGATTCAAAAAATCCAGTTTTGTTATATTGTAAATATTGTCCAAAAAAGAATGATGTAAGTACTAATATTGCCATTATTAATCCATGTACGATTGTTGCAAATCCAGCGCCATTGGCAAATACACTTTCATTTGAATTTCTTGGTTTTCTTTTCATTAAATCGTCTTCTGCTTTTTCTAATCCTAAAGCTAGACCTGGTGTACTATCTGTAACCATATTTATCCATAATAATTGTGCTGGTGTTATTATTGTAAATCCAAATGCTGAAGCCAAAAATACGTATATTACTTCTGCAGCATTTGTTGCTAGTTGAAATTGTAGAACTTTTCTAATGTTATCATAAATTTTTCTACCTTCTCCAACAGCATTTACTATTGTAGCAAAATTGTCATCTGCTAATACCATATCTGATGCGCCTTTTGTAACGTCTGTCCCTGTTATTCCCATACTAATTCCAATATCTGCAGCTTTTATTGATGGTGCATCATTAACTCCATCTCCTGTCATTGCAACTACTAAATCTTTAGATTTTAGTGCTTTTACTATTTTTGTCTTGTGTTCAGGTTGAACTCTGGCAAATACAGAATGCTTTTCGACTGCTTCAACTATTTGTTCATCAGTAAGACCATCTAAATCAGCTCCAACCATTGCCTCAGATGATTTCTTTATTATCTTTAAGTCTTTACCTATTGCTGTGGCAGTGTCTATATGATCTCCTGTTATCATTACTGCTCTTATTCCAGCATTTCTACAATTATTTACAGCATCATATACTTCTGGTCTACAAGGATCAATCATTCCAACAAATCCAATAAATGTTAGATCTTTTTCTAGTGAATCACTTTCAAAATTTTTAGGTTTATTTTTATGTTCTCTGTATGATGCTCCTAAAACACGCAATGCTTTATCTGCAAAATCCTTGTTTTTTTCTTTTATTTGATTCTTAATTTCATCAGTCATGTCGACTACTTTTCCATCTTGTAAATATTTTGTGCATCTATCTAAAAGTATTTCACATGCGCCTTTTGTATATTGAATAATTTTTCCATTTTTCTCATGTACTGTTGTCATCATTTTTCTCATTGAGTCAAATGGAATTTCACCTATTCTTGGTTCTTCTTTTTCTAATTTATATTTTGGTAAACCAATTTTATTTGCAAAGTTAACCAATGCTGCTTCAGTTGGTTCTCCAATTGCTTCTTTATCTCCTTCTAGTATTTCTGCGTCTGAACATAGTGCCATGGCTTCAGCCAAAAGCTTTTCATCTGATGTATCTGTTTGAGTTACTGTCATTTTGTTTTGAGTTAATGTTCCTGTTTTGTCAGTACATATTACTTGTGTACAACCTAATGTCTCAACAGCACTTAATTTTCTGATAAGTGCTTGCCTCTTTGACATTGATGTAACTCCCATTGAAAGAACAATTGTAACAACTGCAGGTAATCCTTCAGGAATTGCTGCAACGGCTAATGCTACTGCAATTAGAAATGTGTCTAATAAATTCTTTGTTGATAAATCTCCTGATTTTATTATTCCAAATATAAATACAAACACACTTATCGCAATAACTATTTTAGTAAGAACACTTGAAATTTCAGTCATTTTCTTTTGTAATGGTGTTTTTTCATCTTCTTCTTGTTGAAGTGCATCTGCAATTTTTCCCATTTCAGTATCCATACCAGTTGCAACAACTACAGCTTTTCCTCTACCATAACTAATAGTACTACCACTATATAACATATTAGTTCTATCACCTAATGGAATTTCTAATGTATTTTCTTTTAGATTTATAATATCCATTATTTTATTTACTGGTACTGATTCACCTGTAAGAGCTGCTTCTTCAACTTTTAAACTAAATGCTTCTAATATTCTACAATCAGCAGGAACAGCATCACCTGCTTCAAGTACTATTACATCACCAACAACTAATTCTTCACTTTTAACTGTTTGAATAACTCCATCTCTTATGACTTTTGATGATGCTTTTGTCATTTCCATTAAAGAATCAATTGCATGTTCTGCTTTACTTTCTTGAATCATTCCTAATACTGTATTTATAAAGACAACAAATAATATAATAAATACATCAGTAAAAGAATCACCACTTGCAATAGCTGTTACTAACGATATTCCAGCTGCTACAAGTAACATGATAATCATTGGATCCATTAATGATTTAATAAACCTAATTATTATCCCATCTCTTTTTGGCTCTTTTAATTTATTATAGCCATTTTTTTCGAGCCTTTCGTTTACTTCATCTTGTGTTATTCCGTTTTGTGTTGATTTAAGATCTTCTAATACTTCATTAGCACTTTTTAAATATTCTTTCAAAATTATCCTCCTTATGAAATTTATTCTTTTGTTTGATAAATATGCAATGAGTTAAATGTTTATATAAAAAACTCATTTGCAAATCATGATGCATTGCAAATGAGTCTCATTATTTAAAACATAACCAGATTATATAATCGAGATTGTTGGTTATATTACATATTAATATGCTAATTACTCCCTCATTTTTAAATTATATAATATAGAATTTTTTTTTACAATATTATTTTATTTTTTCAAAAATTTTTTCTTTATATACTTGAAAAAAATAATATTATAATTTACTAGACTTTTTTATTTTTATTGTGTATTATATAGATAACTTTTTTGATAAAGAAAGGAACGAAAGAAAATGTTAAGATTAAGTTTTAAAAAAATATTATTATTTATGGTTGCCATATCTTTAATATTTTGTAATATTGCTTTAGCAACTAATACAAATAATTCATCTGATGATGAGGATACATCAACTACTAACTCTCAAACATCTAATAATACTCAGTCATCTGGTAATAGAGTAAATGATCATACAACAACAAATGCTAATTCAACAGCAGGTGTTTCTACTACACAAACTGGTGTTGATAGCTCAAGTTTAAATATTTCTAATATTTTATCTGTTATCTTAATAGCTGTCGGTGCATTAATTATATTCCTTTCTATTGCGATTTTAATAAGAATGAATAGATAAAAATAAATTATTTAAGACGTTTTTTAACGTCTTTTTTTTATGCATAAATTTAAAATATTTGTTCATAATAATTTTAAATCATGATTTTATTATGGAGGTTATATTATGAAAAATAAAATTTGTATATTATTTATGGCATTAGTATTAACTTTTTCATTACTTACAATTTCTTTCGCAGCTGATGAAGTATCAGGTGATCTTAATTCTGTGGGAAATAATGTTGAAAAAGCAGGAAATGCAGTTGAAAATACTGTAGAAGATGCTGCAGATGGAGTTAAAGATGCTGGAGATGCTGTAAAAAATACAGTTGATGATGCTGAAAATGTTGTCGAAGATGTTGGAAATAAAACTGAAAATGATGCAAACGATATGATTGACAATGGTTCTACTACTGAAAATTTAACAGGTGATTATAATACTACAAAAACAAATGCTGAAGATGTAACAGCTACTACTTCTAATAATGCAACTATGTGGATGTGGATATTACTAGCTGTTGTAGCTATTCTTATAGTCGCATTAGTTTGGTACTATGCTTCATCTTCAAATAATAATAAACATTAAAATTATATAATAGTGTTTTGGGTTTTTCTTAAATTATATTTATTATTTTCGAATTACTTAAAGCACTATTATTGTTTGATTATTATTTAATTTGATGTTATAATTTTTTATTATAATTATTATTTCATTTATTGAAAGGTTTTATTATGGAAACAAAGTTAATTGCAAAAAATCCTAATGCTTATCATAATTATGATATAAAAGATACTATTGAAGTTGGTATTGAACTTACAGGAACTGAAATAAAATCAATAAGAAATGGTAAGATTAATTTAAAAGATTCTTATGCTATTATTAAAAATGGTGAGGTTTTAGTATATGGAATTCATATAAGTCCTTATGAATTTGGAAATATATATAACAGAGATCCTCTAAGAACAAGAAAATTACTTTTACATAGAAAAGAAATTAATAAATTAGTCGGCCTAATTCAACAACAGTCCTATTCCCTAATTCCTATATCAGCTTATTTTAAAGGAAGCTATGTTAAAATTAGTTTGGGAATTGGTAAAGGAAAAAAATTATATGACAAACGTGAAGATTTAAAAAAGAAAGATTCTGAATTATATATGAAAAGACATCAAATGTTATAAAAAAATAAAAAGTACACTTCAATTTGAAGTGTACTTTTTATTTTTTTAAATTTTATTTGCAGAACAAAATACATTATTAATTTTGTCAGATACCGTTGCTTTAATCTCTTTTCTTGCTTCTCCTAAATATTTTCTAGGATCAAATACTGAAGGATCTTCATTAAATACTCTTCTAACTTGGGCTGTCATGGCTAATCTTAAATCTGTATCAACATTAATTTTTGATACTCCCTTTTCTCCTGCTTC
>CANQPZ010000057.1 GCA_947625895.1 uncultured Clostridia bacterium
AATTTTAATAAAAAAATGAGATTTGGAATAAATTTATTTCAAATCTCATTTTTTCATCGGACTTTTTTTACAGCCCCAAATTTTTAATAAATCAAAATTCAAATAATCAGAACTAACTAATTTATATTCAATTCCATCAATATTTCCTTCTAATGCTTCTTTATGTGAATCACCATGAAGATGGCCATAATAACATCTTTTTATATCATACTCTTTTAATAATTTAATAAAATCAATTTCTTCATTAACCTCTTCTTTATAAAAAGGAGGATAGTGCATAATAGCAATCATTTCTTTGTAATTACCATATTTTTGAATTGCATCTTCAATTGAGTTTTTTAATCTTGCTCTTTCTCTTTTTAAAATTTTATAGTTATCTTCTGAATTATAATTAATTGTTGCCCATCCTTTTGTTCCTACAATTACTTTATTTTCTACAAAATAACTATTATTATAAAGAAAATAAATATTTTCAAATTCATTTTCTTTTAAGAAATTGTTCATACTTGTAACAGTATTCCACCAATAATCATGATTTCCTTTAAGCATTATTTTTTTTCCAGGCAAATTACTCAAAAATTCAAAATCTGATTTTGCCTCTTCTAAACTCATACTCCAAGAAAAATCACCTGGCATAATTACTGTATCATCACTATTTACTTTACTTAACCAATTTTGTCTTATCTTTTCACTATGATTTTCCCACTGATCACCAAAAATATCCATTGGTTTATCAACAGAAAATCCAATATGAATATCACCTATTATATAAATTGCCATTTTTTACCTTCTAACTATTTACAACTTTAAATTTGGAACACTATTCAAATTTAAAGAAGCAAAATTTCCCTTTAAATATTCATAATATCCGTGAAGAAGCAATCATAGCAGCATTATCTGTACATAAAATTCCCTCTGGATAATATACTTTTATATTTTCTTCTTTTGATAATTCATCAAATTTATTTCTTATATATGAATTTCTAGAAACCCCTCCAGCTAACGCAATTTCTTTTAAATTTTTATCTTCTAAAACTCTTTTTACATTATATATCAGCATTTCAGTAACTGCTTTTTCAAAGCTCAAGCATAAATCTGCCTTATTAATATCTGGATTTTTATGATTCAAATTTATAACTGCTGTTTTAATACCACTAAAACTAAAATCTAAATTATCCAAGTGAGTTATAGGTAAATCAATATTTGCACTTCCTTCTTTTGCTAAATTATCAATCTTAGGTCCACCGTGGATACCCTAATCCTACAACTCTAGCAACTTTATCAAACGCTTCTCCTACTGCATCATCACGAGTTTTTCCTAAAGCTTCACTTTCATTATAATCTGTAACATTAACTAAATTTGTATGTCCTCCAGAAATTATTAAACATAAAAATGGTGGTTTTAAATCTTTATGTGTAATATAATTTGCAGCAATGTGTCCATTTATATGATTTACAGCAATCAATGGTTTTCCGAATTGAAAAACTTAGAGCTTTAGCATAAGAAACACCTACTAATAAAGCTCCAACTAATCCTGGTCCGATATGTTACAGCAATTCCATCAATGTCATCTAAAGTACAATTTGCATCTTTTAAAGCTTTTTTCATAACTCCATTAATAACTTCAGTATGACATCTTGAAGCAATTTCCGGAACAACTCCACCATATTCTGTATGTATATCAATCTGAGAATTGATTACATTTGATAAAACTTCTCTTCCATTTTTTACTATAGAAATAGAAGTTTCATCACAACTTGTTTCAATTCCCATTATTAAAATATCTTTCATTTCTTCATCCTTTTAAACAAATATCATAAAAATTTTTGCAGCAACCCATAATAAACCTTTTGTTATAACATCAATAACTGGTGTAATAATAACAGAAAGTACATTAGTTATCCACAAAATTAAAAATACAATATAAATAAATTGCATGTTTCTATCGATCCATTCATTTACACTGTATGGTAAAAATCTTCTAAAAACTTTTGAACCATCTAACGGTGGAATTGGAATCAAATTAAATACTCCAAGTCCAATATTTACAGCAATTGCAGCATCTAACATTGAACTAATTATAATAAGCATTTTTAACGAAATATGTGCAAATGTAATAAGTGCATAATTTGCAAGTATCAGTAAAAACGCTAAAATAAAATTCATAACTGGTCCGAGCAATAGCAACTAGTAACTCACAAGTAGCCTCCGATTTATTTGAGGTAAAATTATTAGGGTTTATTTCTACTGGCTTACCCCAACCAACATGAACAAATAATAACATAATAATACCAACTGGATCAATATGTGCCAATGGATTTAATGTCAACCTACCTTGAGCTTTAGGAGTAGTATCTCCTAGCTTTGTAGCCATCCAAGCATGAGCATATTCATGAAAAGTCATTGCAAGCATAACACCTGGTATTGTAAGCAAAAGAGTTTCTGCTTCACCGAGATGCTACAATTGAAAAAATAATACATGCTATAAGAATAAATCCCACAGTTCGTCTATCTATATTAAACATACAACTCTCCTTTAATAATTTTATTTTTTAACTCCTGAACGTCCTTCTTTATATCCATAAATTGCAAAATGTTCTATTGCTTTTTCATAGCTTCTTCCATAAGCTTTTACTACATCAGAATATTTATTTAAATAAAATATAGGATCAATTAATTTGCTAGAGCTTCTTCCCTCTTGTATTCCATAACTTGAAAAATGATTTAAAGCAGATTCATAATTATTTCCAAAAACACTTCTTAAATCACTATACTTATTTAAATAA
The DNA here is from genome assembly GCA_947625895.1 of uncultured Clostridia bacterium. GTDB lineage: Bacteria > Bacillota > Clostridia > TANB77 > CAG-508 > UMGS1994. Next base: position 2,788 of record CANQPZ010000057.1, read on the forward strand.
TATCTAGGATCAAAAATAATAGATGCTGTTCTACCTTCTTTTATTCCATAAGTAACATAATGTTCTAAAATATTACTATAATTATTTCCAAAAGCTTGTCTTAAGTCTGGATTATTACTTAAATAATAACTAGGATTATAGTATATACTTGAAATTCTACCCTCTTTTATTCCATAAGAAACAAAGTGATTATATAAGTTTTGATAATTTAATCCTATTGCACTTTGTAAATCTTTATTACTATTTAAATAAAATTTCGGATCAAATACAGAAGAAGCACTTCTACCTTCTTTTATTCCATAATTAAAATAATGATTTCTTAAAAGAGCTTCATTGTAACCAAAAGCATTTCTTAAATCACTATATTTATTAGCATAATATGTACTGTTGAAAAGATACTTTGCACTACTATCTTTTCTTTTTAATGAATAAAATTCTACAATAGCATCACAATCTGCTTTAGCAATTGCTTGTAATTCGCTATCAGAATCAATTAAACTTCTATCATGGCTATTACTCAAGTATCCATGTTCAACAAGAACTGTTGGAACACCAGAACCATCTCTAAAATCTGGTCCTAATCCTTTTTCATATCCGCCTTTCATTGCTCTTCTTATTATTCCATAATAATCGCCTTTTGATCCATCATAATATTTATATTCTGCTTCATCTTCAGAATTATTTACTTTTCTAGTTCCTACTCCATTATTTTTTATTCCGCAATCTAGAAATATTTCTTAAAATTAAATTTCCAAGACTTGACATCTCTTGATTATATTTTGGTAGGTCAGTTCTATATGTAACGTAAGCTTCTGCACCATTCTTAGAAGAAGTTACCGCACTATTAATATGAACACTAATTAACAAATCAGCTCTATTCCTTCTAGCAAATTCGGCTCTTTCTTCTATTGATAAATTACTTCCATTATGAGTTAATATTACATTTACTCCAGAATAATCATTTAAATAATTTTTTAAATATTGAGAAATTGTCATTGTCAGATTTTTTTCATATAATCCGACCTTTTATAGTTCCAGAATCTATTCCACCATGACCGTGGATCTATAACAATTGTTACTGCATCCGCTTTATTTGTAAATATTGAAATTACAAACAAAAAAGCAATTAAAATAATCAATTTTTTTAAAAAACTCTTGATTTCCATAATAATTACCTCATTTATTATTCTCTTTCAACTAATAAATTCTCTTATTATAATATACCATATACATTTTAAAATTTCAATTACTTATACTTTTTTTATTATAAAAAAAGATGTTGTTTATAAAAACAACATCTAAAATATTTAATTAATAATTATCTGTCTTCTCTTTGATATCTATCTAAATCATGATCTGACATTCCATCTAGTTTTTTTCCTGTCCAACTAGCTTCAGCAAGAGCTTCATTATATTTATTCCTTTTAGCCTCATAATGTCCAACTTTTTGGCTTAAATTTTGTTGAATCTTTCTTAAATCTTCTATACTCATATTTTCAAGTTCACGTGAATTCATTCTAGCATATTTTGTATCATTATCAAAACTATTTACTCTATTTAATTTATCTGCTAAGTTTTTAACACTTGTAGCTAAACCTGATTTTTCTAATTGCTCTTTTCTAGCCTCTTCTTCTCTAACTTGTTTTTGTTCATCTGTTTCCATTCCAAATAAACCTTTTACTTTATCTATAAATCCCATAATTATAAATCTCCTTTTTAACTTCATCAATACACTTATATTATAACATAGAATTTTAATGTTTTGCAAATTTGACAAAATCGGTATTTTAATTCTTCAATTATAATTATGGAATTTTATTGTTTATAATATTATTTATATTGCTCAAAACTTTTTTGAATTTCATCTTCTGATTCTTTCATTGCATCAAGTGTACTTTGTAATAATTCATCTAGTTCCCAACCTAATTGCTCAGCTCCACGAGCAATTATATCTCTTGAGCAACCTGCTGCAAATTTTAAATCTTTATATTTCTTTTTCAAACTTTTTAGTTCCATATCTTTTGTACTTTTTGATGGTCTCATTTTTGCAGCAGCCCAAATTAATCCTGATAATTCATCTACTGCAAACAATATCTTCTCCATTTCATGTTCTGGAACAACATCAGAACAAACTCCATATGCATGACTACAAACAGCATGTACTATTTCGTCATTTGTATTAATTTCACTTAGTATTTCTGGTGCTTTCTTACAATGTTCGTCTGGATATTTCTCATAATCAATATCATGTAACAATCCAGCTAATCCCCAAAATTCTTCATCTTCATTATATTTTCTAGCAAAATATCTCATTATTTGTTCAACTGTGAACGCATGTCTAATATGAAATTCATCTTTATTATATTTTTTTAATAAATTAATTGCATCTTCTCTGTTTATTTTTAACTCAACTTTAATTGTATCCTTTTCTTGTTTTTCGTTTTTCTTAGGTTTGTTTTCAGTTGTTCCTGCAAGTGGTTTCATTGTTGGGAAAAACAATACATCTCTAATTGATGGAGCATCTGTAAATAACATAACCATTCTATCAATTCCAATTCCTTCTCCACCAGTTGGAGGCATTCCATATTGAAGTGCATTTATAAAGTCATCATCCATCATTCCAGCTTCGTCATCACCATTAGCTTTAGCTTCAACTTCCTTTTTAAATCTTTCATATTGGTCAATAGGATCATTTAACTCTGAGAAAGCATTTCCATATTCACGACCACAGATGAAAAATTCAAATCTTTGAGTTAATCTAGAATCATTTTTACATTTCTTAGCAAGAGGTGAAACCTCAATTGGATAATCATATATAAAAGTAGGTTGTATTAAAGTTTTCTCAACATATTCATCAAAGAATAAAGCTATTATATTTCCTCTAGTTTCTTTTCCAGCTGGTATTTCAACATTATGCTCTTTAGCAAGTTTTACAGCATCTTCATCTGTTTCAACTTTATTAAAATCAACTCCACAAACTTCTTTTATACTATCAATCATAGTTATTTTTTTCCAATTTCCTGGAGTTAAATCAATTTCTTGTCCTTGATATGAAAATTTATATGAACCTTTAACTTTCATAGCAATTCTAGAAAACATTTCTTCAGTAATTTCCATCATATCTTGATAATTTTCGTAAGCACTATAAAATTCAATAGAAGTAAATTCAGGATTATGACGAATATCCATTCCTTCATTTCTAAAAATTCTTCCTATTTCATAAACTTTATCAAATCCACCAACTATAAGTCTTTTTAAGTTAAGTTCTGTAGCAATTCTTAAATACATATCTAAATCAAGGGTATTATGATGAGTTATAAATGGTCTAGCTGTAGCTCCACCAGAAATAGTATTTAAAATTGGAGTTTCAACTTCTAAATATCCTTTTTCATCTAAAATTGCTCTTATTTCTTTTATAATAGCGGTTC
>CANQPZ010000058.1 GCA_947625895.1 uncultured Clostridia bacterium
GGATATAGTGTAATTCCAGATGAAAGAAAAAAGGGCTATGCTACAGAGATGTTAAGACAGATTTTACAAAAATGTCAGATGTTAAATATGAATAGACTTCTATTAACATGTGATAAAGAAAATATAGCATCAGCTAAAACGATAATTGCTAATGGTGGCGTGTTAGAAAATGAAGTTGTAGATGAAGTCAACTTAAGTAAATCAGGAGTAATTCAAAGATATTGGATTAGTTTGAAAAAAAGATATGCAGATAGATTGGCTCATAGAGCAAATTATGAATTAAAAATAATATCTGTTAAAGATGATTACTTTAGTGGTGATATATATTTCTATAATTTTATTGAAGTAAAAGATAAAATACTTATACCAAATGGAAAGAGCATAATGGATAATAATTATAAATGGTTAGAATTTTACGATTATTCTTCAAAAGTGAAATTAACGGCTATTTATGATGAAAATAATAGGATTATTGAATGGTATTTTGATATAGCACGCAAAATAGGGAAAGATAATGAATTACCTTATGAGGATGATTTATATCTTGATGTTGTGGTAACTCCAAATGGAGAGGTTATATTACTTGATGAAGATGAATTAAAAGAGGCTTATAATAAAAGAGAAATGACAATAGAAGAATTTAAAAATGCATACAAAGAGGCAGAACAGCTAATGAATAAATTAAAAAATAATAAAAATAAGTTAAAAAAATATACAGATAAGTATTTAAAGCAAATGTTAAGCCTTATCCAATAATGTAAAAAATATATAAATAAGGAGTAAAAAATGCAAGAAACTATTGATAAAAAAAGTAAACTAGATGAAATAAACAAAGATAATTGGAAGCAAATTCTTTATGATACTTCTTATGATGAAGAAAAAAATATACAATATTTGCAAACGCATGAAGAAGAAATATTATCTAAAATATTTGAAGATAGGGATGATTTAAAAAGCTTAGAAGATAAAAGGAAAGCTTTTATACGAAGCTTATTAGATCAAAACTTATACTCGGTAAATATGAAAGAAACAATATATTATAAAATTTACGATGAAATCGAAAGAATCAGAAAAAATCAAGATGCTAGTATCTTACAAATGAGGATAATAAATGGTGGAGCTAGCCACAAAGTTTTTGAATTTGGAAATAGAATAATAAAATTTGGAAAAACTTTTCCTATAATAAACGATCCTAATATTTTGCAACCAGAAACAGAATTATTACTTGAAGATGGATATGAAAACAGAATGACTGTATTTGAAAAATTACAGACATACGAAAGCAAAGATTATAAAATAACACAAATTATGTATAATCGCCTACGAGATAGAGGTATTTTATGGCTTGATGCACATGGTGATAATATAGGAAGAACCTCAAATCTTAGAGATGAAAATGATGATGGATTACGAATTATTGATGCTGAATGTATGAAAAATGCATATGAAGTTCAACAAAGTTTGAAACCAATTCAGAATCAATATGGAGTTTTGGACCGAGGATTAGCATTTAAACATTATATGCAAGAAAATGGATATTGGAAATATGAAGAAGAATACAGAAAAATGTGTGACGAAAGAAGGATAGCTCAGTATACTGGAATAAAAAAAGTAGCAAGTGAGAGTTCATTTGCAAGAATGAAAAAAGCGATAAATTTTTTTGTTAAAAAAATTTTTTCACTAGAAGAGAGGTAATAATTTATGAGTACAAATTATAACAAGGCATGTAACGAAGTTTTAGAAAGTATAAAATATATTGATATAAATTTAAGAGATTCCATTCCAAGAAAAATTTGGTTAAAATTAGATGAGAATAAAGATAAAAATTATAAGTTTAAATATGATACAGAAAAAAATTTTGAAGATCAAAATTTTTTACAGGAGACAAAGGACATAATAGCTTGTTTATATTACAAATTTTGGGCAAATACAGAAGAAAAGCAAGACTTTAAGAAAAGAATGATTGAACAAGAAATTAAAGCATTGAGAGAAAACAAATAAAATATAAGAAAGAGAAGTAAATTTTATACTTCTCCTTTTTTTGTAAGCAAATAGAATTGCAAAAAATGATTACTTTATTCTGGAATAAAATACAACGAAAAAGATTCATTAACCAAAGGTTCTTGTGTGTGATATAAAAATTCACAATTTTCTAATTCACAAATATTATTACTTATAATAATATAATTTCCACGATAAGCATCTAAATTTGACAAAGCATCTGTAATTACTTGAATGTCATATGCAACATTTGCACAATCAACTGATTCCTTATAACCGATGTCATAAAAAGAATATCCATCGTCTAAATAGGGAATAATTGACTGCCCAATAACGGAAGCATCAATTAAAATAGTAGTTTCTTTTGGAACATTATTGTTGATAAAATCGGCCATTTCTTGAGCACTTGAATATGGATAGAAAATATCTTCTACCGTTATTTGCAAAAACCAATTTGCACCAAAACATAAAGTTATGAAAACAAAACTAATACATAGTATAAAGTGTTTTAAGTCGTCAAAATTATTATCTTGAAAAACTATTATCAAATAAAATAGGAATACTCCAAAAAATAAGATGTATCTTTGAAATAGAATAGAAGAATATACAAATTTATAAATAAAAATTTGAAATCCTAAGGAAATTACCAAAATGATAAATTCTTTATAATGATTTTTTAAAACAAAAACAGTATAAATATATAATAAAATTAAAAGGCCAACAATACACCATGATATTACACTTATAAATGGATTATTTTCACAAGAATAATTTATATTAGATGTACCATAAAGTTGAAAAACAACTAATAAAGTATTGAAAACAATAATTAATAAACCAATTATAACAGATTTTATATTGGTATCATATTGCTTTTTATAAAAATATTTAAAAATTTCACAGAAGTGAAAAGTAATTGTTAGTCCTGCTACAATTCCCCAAGCTAAAGAATGAGTATGTATCAGCAAAGCAATTAAAATACTATAAATAATAGGATGTTTTGACCTTTGAGGATAAAACACACCAATAATAACAAGAAGTAAAATAATACAAGAATAATTTCTAGAAATTGCACTATAAGTGTAAGTAAAAGGAATTGTAAATATAGCAAAAATTTTAACTGGTAAAGGAAGTTTAGTCTTAAATAAAAATAGCCATGTACTAATTAACATCATAATAAAACTAATTAAATTTAAAGTGATAATTGGAAAATTTAATTTTGCAAAAGGCATTAATAGTAAATGCCATAAAATAGGATGACCATCAAATCTACTTTCTAAAAATAAATCCACAATTGATAATTCTTTTGCCATAAGCCAAGCATGTACTTCATCACGCCAAGGTTCATGAAGAAGTGTTAAAGCAAGATTTATAATGCCATACAGAACAAAAATTATCCAATAAATAGCTGTTTTATTTTTAACAATATTTTTAAGTTTCATATTTCTAACCCTTCTAAAATAATTTATTACAGAAAACTTTATTTTCTACTTTTAAATTGACTAAATATAGTATATAATATGGAAAAGTAGATTTCAATATAGGAGGAAGAAAATCTTGAAAAAATTAGTATTAGTTGATGGAAATAGCATCATGAATAGAGCTTTTTATGGAATTATGGGAAGCAAAATGTTAACAACAAAAGATGGAAAATACACAAATGCTATATATGGATTTTTATCAATATTATTTAAATTATTAGAAGATGTAAAACCAGAATATTTAGTTGTTGCCTTTGATTTAAAAGCTCCAACTGCGAGGCATAAGCTATATGAAGGATATAAAGCAACTAGAAAAGGTATGCCGGAAGAATTAGCAGAACAAATGCCAATCATAAAAGAAATATTAAGAGCCATGAACATTAATATTATTGAGATGGAAGGATATGAAGCTGATGATATTCTTCGGTACTTTATCATGTTATGGAGAAAATCAAGAATTAGAAGTTATTATACTTTCTGGAGATAGAGATACATTTCAATTAGCAACTGATAAAGTTACAATCCGAATTCCTCATACAAAGGCTGGAAAAACAGAAACAGATGAATATAATCGAAAAAAAATAATAGAGAAGTATGGAATAGAGCCAAAACAATTAATTGATGTAAAAGGACTACAAGGTGATAGCTCAGATAATATTCCAGGTGTACCAGGAATACGGAGAAAAAACAGCACTTTCTTTGATTCAAAAATTTGGTTCTATTGAAAATCTATACGAAAAAGTAGAACAAGGGGAATCAGGCTTAAAAGGAAAACAAAAAGAAAATATAGAAAATAATAGAGATTTAGCTTATCTTTCTAAAACATTAGGAACAATCAATTTACAAGTACCAATTGCAGAAAATTTAGAAGATTTTAAAATAGAAGAGTGGAATAAACCAAAAGTTTTAGAAATATTTAAAGAATTGAATTTTAATCGTTACATTGAAAGATTTTCTTTACAAGAAGATAAAAAAGAAGAAATAAAAGATTTATTTGAAACAATAGATAAATCACAAGAGGAAATCATAGAATTAGTAAAAAAACAAAAAGAAATGATTTTTTATTTTGAGACAAAAGAAGATAACAATCAAGAAAAAATTATAAAGGAGCAAATATGCGGGTTAAGTATATTTGATAACCAAAATAAAAAAGCAATGTATATTAAATTTCAACAAGAAAACGATTTACAAGATTGGAAAGAAATTTTAGAAGAAGAGACAATAAAAAAAATTAGTATAAATTTCAATAAAATTTATATATTATTAAAACAAGTTAATATTGAAATAGAAGGAATGGACTATGATATTGCAATTGCAAGTTATATCCTAGATCCAACAAATAATAAATTAGAAATAGATAAACTAATTGAACAATATTTAGGTATTGATGTTCCATCATACATAGGAGAAGAAAAACAGATGAATTTATTTGAATTAGGAATACAAGAAGAAGGAATATCAAAAGAAAAACAAAAACGAAATAGTTTTTATAGTTATGCTATTTTTAAGATAAAAGAAATTACTTCTCTTAAACTAGAAGAAATAGAAGCAAAAGAATTATTTTACAAGATTGATATGCCAACGATTAAAGTATTATCTGATATGCAATGGAATGGAATGTATGTAGATAAAGGAGAATTAGAAAAATTTGGAGAAGAATTAACAGTTCAACTAGAAAGTTTAACAAAAGAAATTTATCAAATGGCAGGAGAAGAATTTAATATTAATTCTACTAAACAATTAGGTGAAATTCTTTTTGAAAAAATGCAATTACCAATTATTAAAAAGACTAAAAGTGGATATTCTACTGATGTTGATGTATTAGAAAAACTAAAAAGAGAAGATCCAATTATTAATAAAATTTTAGAATATAGACAATTAATGAAATTAAATTCTACTTATGTAGAAGGATTAAAACCATATATTAATCCAAAAACAAAAAGAATTCATTCTTTCTTTCACCAAACTATAACAGCAACTCGGAAGAATCAGTTCAACTGAGCCAAATCTTCAAAATATACCAACTAGATTTGAACTAGGTAAAAGAGTAAGAAAAGTGTTTGAACCAGAAGAAGGAAAAGTATATATTGATGCAGATTATTCACAGATAGAATTGAGAGTTTTAGCACATATATCAAATGATGAACATATGATTCAAGCATTTAAGGAAGGGCAAGATATTCATAAACAAGCAGCATCTAAAGTATTTAAAACACCAATTGAAGAAGTCACAAAAGAACAAAGAAGTGATGCTAAAGCAGTTAATTTTGGAATTGTATATGGAATTAGCGACTTTGGTTTAAAAGAACAACTTCGGAATTACAAGGAAAAAGGCAAAACAATATATAGATGAATATTTAGAACAATATGCAGGAATAAAGAATTTTATGGATAATATAACTAAACTAGCGACAGATAGTGGATTTGTAGAAACATTATTTCACAGAAGAAGATATATACCAGAATTAAAATCTAGTAATTATATGGTTAGACAATTTGGATCAAGAGCAGCTATGAATACACCAATACAAGGAACCGCAGCAGA
>CANQPZ010000059.1 GCA_947625895.1 uncultured Clostridia bacterium
GCTGGTGGAGATATCACACAAGGTCTTCCTAGAGTTGAAGAGTTATTTGAAGCTAGAAACCCTAAAGGTTTAGCTACAATAACTGAAATAGATGGTAAAGTTACAATAAACGACGAAAAGAAGAGAAAAGAAGTTACTGTTGTTGGTAAAGATGATGCTAAGACATATGTAATACCATTTGGATCTAAACTAAAAGTTAAAGAGGGAGACGAGATTAAAGCTGGTGAACCACTAACAGAAGGAAGTATAAATCCAAATGACATTTTAGCAATTAATGGACCAGACGGAGTATACAAATATATCATCTCTGAAGTTCAAAAAGTTTATAGAAATCAAGGTGTTGACATCAACGATAAACATATTGAAGTTATTACAAAACAAATGCTTAATAAAGTAAGAGTTGAAGACGCTGGAGATACAGGATTATTTACATCATCACTTGTAGATAGATTCGAATTTGAAGACGTAAATGAAAAAGCAGTTGCTGAAGGAAAGAGACCTGCAAAAGGAAAGAGAGTTCTACTAGGAATTACAAAAGCTTCTCTTGCAACAGACAGTTTCTTATCAGCTGCATCATTCCAAGAGACAACAAAAGTATTAACAGATGCTGCTATCAAAGGTAAGACGGATGAATTACTTGGACTAAAAGAGAACGTTATAATTGGTAAACTAATTCCAGCAGGAACTGGATTAAAGAAATATAAGAACTTAAGAATAAACACAGAAAATGAAGAACAACAAGAAGAAAATCCAGAAAATGCTGAAGTAGCAGAAAATGCATAATAAAAGGGATTCAGGATAATTAATCCTGAATCTTCTTTTATATAATAAGAAAGTTTTTAAAAACACATTAAAGCTCTAATTTAAAATCATAATTGAGAAATTGAAAAAAGATAATAAATGTTGTATACTAGCAAGCAGACAGAATAAATCAAAAATGAAAGGAAAATAAAATGAAAGAACTTGATTCAATGAAAAAATATTTAGCTTATGAAGGAAAGGTTTCAATTACAGTAATTGAATCTACTAACTTAGTTGAAGAAGCAAGAAAAATACATGATCTTACTCCAACTACTACAGCAGCACTAGGAAGATTAATGACAGCTACAGCATTACTTGGAGTGGATTTAAAAAGTATGGATGATAGTATAACAGTTCAAATAAAATCAGATGGACCAATTGGAAGCATGATAGCAGTAGCAGATAAATTTCCAAGAGTTAGAGCATATGTACAAAATCCTCACATAGAATTACCATTAAATGAAAAAGGAAAAATTGATGTTGGCGGAGCAGTAGGAAAAAATGGATTTTTAAACATAATAAAAGATATAGGTCTAAAAGAACCATATATAGGAATTGTTCCATTAGTATCAGGAGAAATAGCTGAAGATTTTGCGAAATACTTTGCAGAATCTGAACAAAAACCTTCTGCAATTGCGCTAGGTGTTCTTGTCGATAAAGATGGAGTAAAAAAGGCTGGAGGATATTTATTGTCTCTAATGCCAGATGCAACTGACGAAATTGTAACAAAAATAGAAAAAAACATAGAAAAAACACCTCAAATTAGTAAAATTTTATCAGAAAATAAAAAATTAGATGAGATTGCAAGTTTAATTACAGGGGATCATAATATAAAAATAATAGAAGAAAATATAACTCCAATATATGAATGTAATTGTAGTTATGAGAGATTTGAAAAAGGATTGATTTCACTAGGGAGAGAAGAACTAGAAGAAATGATAAAAACTGGAGAAAACATAGAAACAGTATGTCACTTCTGCAACAAAAAATATCTTTTTGACAAAGAAAAAATAAAAGGAATTTTAAAAAAGATATAGATAAAAGTGCCATGTAATTTAAATGTGAAATACGTGTAATTGACATATAGCAAGTACAAAAATATAATAAGTTCACTTTCGTAAAAACAGAGGAGATTAACGTGGAAAAAACTATAGAAAAATATAAAGTGGACTTGAAAAAAGAAATTGGAAAAATTAATTCTGACACAATATATGAATTTGAAAAAACAACTGAAAATTTTGAAATAGACAAAATAAGAGTTTACATGGCAAATGACCAAGGCAGAGCATTATGCCTTATGTTCTATAATGGACAATTTATTGCAGTTAATAGAGTAAATTTTCCTGATGGATATGAATATGAGAATAAGAATTTATATATATCAGAAAATTTAAACTATAGAATTAGAAAAATTCCAAATGTCGCAAAAACTAGAAAAATACTAAATATAAATAATATTGAAGCTAGAATTTATGATATTTCAGAATATGTTGTTTTACTAGAAAAAGAAAAAATGACACTTTATAAAGTTACAGGTGACAATAATTTACAAGTAATGGAATATATGGAATATAAGCTTGAAAAGGAAGAAATTTTAGAAAGATTAAATTCTGAAAGTGAAGACGAAATAGAAATTGTTACTAGAAAAAGATTTTCGGAAATAATAAAAAATATTTTTATTAAACCATTTGTTTTATTTAAACAAAAAATTATGAAAACAAATGATATAAAGATGTTATCAGACGGAAAACATAGTATTTTTGAAAAGGTTGAAGAATAAAAACTTCATCCTTTTTTTATGTGTAAATATATAATTAAATATTTATAAAAAAAATACATATTAATTGACTAAAAATAATTATAATAATATAATTATTTTAAATAATTATATTATTATAAAGTGGTGAAAAAAATGAAAAATCAAGCCAAAATCAAAAAAATAAGTTTATTATTCGTACTTATTGTTTTAGCTTTAATTGCAATTTCTTCATTTATATTTGCTGCAAATGAAGGACTTACAACTAGTATAAGTTTAAATGCAAAGAATGAAGTATTAGTTAACTTAAAAGCTGAAAAAAATTTTAAGAGAATAAAATTATACAAAAAAACTGGAGATGGTAGATTTTTACAATTCTACCAAATGAATAATACAAGTGGAAAAGAAAAAACATTTTTAATTTCACGTGCTAAATTATCAGAAGAGAGTGAAACACAGCTGAAAATAGAAGTAGAATATGAAGATGGATCAAAAGAAGTTAAAGATATTACACTTCCAAAATATGTTAAACCAGTAGTAGTTTCACCTAATCCAACAGGAACAGATCCAACAGCTTCACCAAACCCAACAGGAACGAATCCATCTGCTTCACCAAACCCAACAGGAACAAATCCAACATCAACACCAAATCCAGGAAATAATACAGTAACAATTTCCACATCAAAAAAGACAATGATGTTAGATATAAACCATTATAATTTCACTTTTTTTGATGTAAAAGTAGTACCAGTAGTGGTAATAATAAACCACAAGAAACAATAAGTGAAGAACCAAAACAGGAAGAACCTGTAGAAGAAATTAAAAAAGTTGACCTTTCAAAATATAGTAGATATGAGAGTGCTCTTAATGGTGGATATAAAGCATATATGAAAAGTGATAGTGAAATGTCTAAACTTAGAAATTTAATAGATACTTGTATAAAAGAATTTGGATATACAAATGTAAAAGTAGTACCAAGTACAGCAAAGGTAACATATTCATCAAGCAATACAAAAGTGGCAACAGTAAGTTCAACAGGAAAAATAGTTGCAAAAGGATATGGAACTGCTAAAATTACAGCAACTGCAGAAAACAATGGAGCAAAAGCATCTGTTGTATGTAATCTTAGAGTAATAGTACCAATGACACAAAAGACATCTGATAGTGGAGCATTTAAAAACTATAGAGAAAATGGAGCAACATATAGAACATATTATATAAGATATTACAATCCAACTACTAAAAAAATAAATACAAAAGTAAATGGAAAAAAAGTTTCACAACATTGGTCAGATGAAGAAGTAGAAGCATATGTAAATAACGCAGAATGGCTTGTAAAAAATTATCCAGACAAGTTTGGTGAAAGCAAAAAAATGACATATTATCATTTTACAGAATATGCTAATAAAAATAAATATGTTACTGTTACAAAACCAAAAGGAGAATTAGTAACTAAAGGCGGAAAATATATTTTATTATTTACAACTAAAAATCAGTGCTTATATCTCCTAAAGAAAAATTCAGCAGGTAAATGGAAACTAGACACAAAAATAGTAGCATCAGGTGGATATTACTGGGATTTATCAAAGAAAGACGGAGTATTTGGAAAAGTTATAACATATGCAAATGGTGGTTATGGATTTGCGCTTCATCCTCATGACAGTGGGAAACCATCAACATCCAAAGTTGATTATACAAATGCATTCCATTTAGGAGTTGTACCAGGATATCCAACTAGTGGAGGATGTACTCATATAGGAAAAAAGATAACAGATCCAATGGCAAAAAGATTAAAACAAGTATTTTTAAATGAAAAACAATTGATAAAAGTTTTGTATTATTAATAAAAATAAAAACACAATTCAGTAATTAAAAACTGAATTGTGTTTTTTTTATTGCGTGAGTAAATAAATAATAAGTAAAATTTGATTAATGGCTATTCCGTAGGTGTTTGCTATTGATTTTTTAGTCCATTAGGTATATAATCTTAAAATATTGAAAGGAGAGATATTTATGCAAATTACTGATGAAGAAGTTCTACATATAGCAAAACTTGCTCGTCTAAAATTAGAAGATAATGAGATTCAAAATTATAAGAAAAATTTGCAAGAGATATTAGATTTTGCTGACACAATTAATCATGTAAATACAGATAATATTGGAGAAACTATTGGAATAAACGAAAATTATAATGTATTCAGAAAAGATGAAGTACATCAAGAAAGTAATTCAGAGGAACTATTACAAAATGCACCAAGCCAAGATGAAGGAATGTTTAGAATTCCAAAAGTCATAAATTAGAAGAGGTAAAATTCAGATGAAGATTGGAATAGATATAGATGATACAATATCTGAAACATATGAAACTTTATTTCCATATGCACAAAAATATACAATCGAAGACTTAGGGAAAAGTGGAAAAATCGAAGTAAATCAAGAATGTTTAACACACTTTTACATAGAAGCAATGCATAAATGGAATGAAAAAGAAGATAACGAGTTTTGGAATAAATATTATAAGAAGTTAATCACAGAAGTTAATATAAAAACATTTGCAAAAGAAACATTAGAAAAATTACATGAAAATAATAAAATTATATTAATTACTGCTAGATGGGAAAATGAAAATGGAACAATAGAAAAGCTAACTAAAGATTGGCTAAAACAGAAAGAAGTACCATATGATGAATTAATACTTAATGCAACAGATAAAGTTAAATTCGCAAAAGAACATAACCTTGATTTATTTATAGATGACAGCTTTGCAAATTGTAAAAATATTTCTGAATTAGGTATAAAAACTTTTTTAATGGATTCAAGAATGAATAAGGCATATCATGATGAAAAAGTAAAAAGAGTTTTTTCATGGCCTCATATTTATGAAGAATATGAGAAACTTTTGAAAGGAGATAAATAATGGAAATTTACGAACTTACGGTTCATGAGTTGATAGAAAAATTAAACAAAAAAGAAATCACTGTAAGTGAGATTACAGATAGTTATCTAAAAAGAATACAAGATAAAGAAAAAGATGTACAAGCATTCGTTACTGTTACAGATGAGAGTGCTAAAGAAATGGCAAATAAAATCGATGAAAAAATAAAAAGTGGAGAAAGCAGAAGTACATATGAAGGTATTCCAATAGGAATAAAAGATAATATGTGTACTAAAGGGGTTAAGACAACTTGCAGTTCAAAGATGCTTGAAAACTTTGTTGCACCATATGATGCAACAGTTGTTAAAAAATTAAATGAAGAACAATTGATATCA
>CANQPZ010000060.1 GCA_947625895.1 uncultured Clostridia bacterium
CCATAAAAAATACACCTCCGATTAAAGTATACCATAACTCTTTTTTATTATGGTCTACTAATCGGGGTGCACTTCAACTTTGGGTTACTCCTTTTTTATCTTAATAGGTTTATTTTCCTGCTGGTTTTGAACCAGTATATTTATTCCACCAGTCTCTACCATCTTTTATTAATTGTTGTATTTGTTCATTTGTTGCATTTCCTGTTTCTTCACTTTTTAACATTTCTTGTGGTTCTTTTACTGTTGTAGTTCCAATTTCAGAAAATGTTACATTAATTCTATTATTGTCATATTTTCCATCATCTTTTGTTATACTGAAGTTTTCAAGTGTTTTTAATCCAGTAATATAATGATCATTTTCATCAAGTGTTACTTCAAGTTTAACTGTTTTGCTTTCATCAATAGAACCCATTGTTGTTTTTTCATTATTGTGATCGATATAAGCTAAGTTTAACCAACTTCCAAGTCTTCCTTCACTTACAACAACATTATATTTATGCTCTGCTACTTTATCAATTGTTGTTAAAGCGTAAATACTAGTTTCTTTGTCTACCTTACCTGAGTTATCTTTCTTTATAACGTCTTTTAATAGTCCTAATTCATGAGTTCCTTCACTTAAGGCATCAAATTGATTGAAATATGTCCATCCATTTAATTTTGGTCTGTCTGTTGCGCTTATTTCTTTTGATTTTTCAACAACAACAAATTCTTTAGTATCAACACCAGCATTTACTGATTCTCTTGGGAATGAATATTGCTCTTTCTTGCTGTCGCCATTGCCTTCTGAATATAATTTTAGATGGTTTGTTCTATCAATTTCAAATGTATATTTTTCTATTCCACCTTTAATATAATTGTCTTTTGTTATTGTGAAGTTTGGAGCTTCTTGTGTATTTTGAGCTGCTTCATTGATAATTTCTTCAGCTGTTTTTACGCCATCATAGTTTACTGTAAATGTTTCTGGTTCTTCAGCTCCACTTCCATCAACATCTACTGTGATTGTATATTCTTTACCATTTGAACCAGTAATTTTATTTGTTTTTATTGCTTCTAATTCTAAATTCATTGTTTGAGTAGCACTTGCAGGTGCTATTCCATTTTGTGCTGCTGAACTGTATTTGTGTTCTGTAGTTGTTCCATTAGGATCTGTAACTTTAACTGTTGTTACGTTTTCTTTGAAGCATTCTGATGTTAGTGTAACTGGTATAACAAATTTTTTATCAGTATTTTGAGTTGTTAATGTACCTGAAACTTTATTATCTGCTACTTTTAATCCGTTTAATTGTTGAACATTCATTACAGTTTTAATATAAGTAGGTGTAACCTTATTTGTAACATGTGGTTGTAATACATCACGTGCCAATGAGCCTTGTTTAATTTCTTTACCAGTGTTATCTACTGTAAGCTTTTCAAATTTCTGTCCATTCTTTTCGAATCCATCTATGTAACCTAATTGGTGAATATCAATAGTCTCATCGCCTGTATAAACCTTGAAGAATGTAAGAGCACTTCTATCTGAAATTATACGGTCTATTATTGACATATAATAGATTTGTGAATTACTGCTATTTACATAGTAGAATGAACCATAATAAGTTTCTTCAATAGAATCAAATCCTTGAGCTTTTTCTTTTGTTATTATATTATATTTATCGTTTCTAGTCATATTGCTTGATGTCTCGACTTTAGCGTTTGGATTTATATTTTTACCGCCACCAGATTCCATTTCTTCTCCTGTTACACCTGGAGCTGTATATTCGTAACTTGTAACTAATGCTATTGTTGGAATACTGTATTTTTCGCTATTATTAGTAATATTATTTGCTGTCAATACACCTTCTACTAATATAGCAGCATGCATATCATCAGTACCTTCTGGAGCCTTTTTAGATTCTTCTATTGAACCTGAAACATCTATATTTGTTGCATTTACTTTAGTATCTTTTTCTACTTTCAATTCAGCATATTTTCCGCCAGTAATTTTTAAATCAGAAATTGCTACTGTTCCAGATTGTACATCAACTGCTATTTCTTTTCCACCATTTACAGTAATTGTAGTTGTAGGAGCACTTTGTGTGCTTGCTGCTACAAGTCCAGAATCTACTGCTTTTATTTCTACTGGAGTACCTTCTTGTGGGGTAATTGTTAATGTATTTTCTGATGTATAATTTCCGTCAATGTATACTGTGCTATATTTTTTGCTATTGCTTATAGCGTTATCTATTGATGTTTCATTTAATCCAGTGTTGTCATCTTGATCTACTACTACGAAATCAGAATCAAAACTGAATGTAAATTTCTTATCTTCAGAGTCTGATATTTCTGTTCCATCATCTTTTACTAATTTTACAGTTTGGTCATCAACTGTATCAATTTTTAATTCAAATGTTTTGTTTTTATTTTCTAATCCGTCTAATGTTGCATCAGCTTCATGTTTGTTTAAATCTTCATTAAAAGCTGCTTTTGCATCACTTATTACTTTTGATTTTATTGTTTCAAGTGATTCTGATTCAACTTTGCTGAAAGATTTTGTTTGTTCTCCAACTGTTAAGCTAATGCCTGTAACTTCTCCTTTTTCTAATACGTATGCTATTGCTCCAGGTATACTTGTATTAGAAAGTTCTGATAATTCTACATTAGGTTTTTTAACGTTTATTGTAATTTCATTATCAGTTTGATCTAATGTAAATTCTTCAGAGAAATCTTTTGAATAATCTGTTTCAGATGCTTCATTTAAATCTGCTACAACATCTTCAACAAATTTTTCAACATTTAAGTTCCAATGTGCAGTTAATGTTTCGTCTTTTTCTTCTTCTGTTGTAATTGTATCTTCTACTTTAGTAGTTCCCTCTTTATACCATCCATCAAATTTACGATAATCAGTTTCAAAACTTGTCATATCTTTTAATGTTATTTTTTCTCCTGAGTATACAGTTTGATCTTCTGATACAACATTTCCTGTTCCATCATTATATTTATAAGTTATTTTATTTTCAGTCTCAAAAGTAAAGTTAATTGGTATTTTTACTTCTTCTAGTAAGAAATTATTTTCAGCACCATCATAATCTATTTTATAAGTTATTTCATGTGCGTCCTTTTCTACTCTAAATAAAACAACTGTATATCCATTTTCATAGTCTTCTTTAGAAGGTATAACTGTTTTTTCAGGTCCAGCTTCTGTTTTTAATATTATTTGCCATTTTTCTTTATAAGCTGAATATTTAGGATCATCCTTTGGAAATTCTATTTTTATTGGAACAAAGTATCCTTCTTTATTTTGGAATCCTGATTTATCTGCTAATGTTTGTTCTCTTACTGTTCCTTTTAATCCATTAGATTTATCACTTTCAGCTTTAATATTATTTAAATCAAAATCAAAGTCCCAATCATTTTTTATTGTGTTTTTGTCAGTTTCTAAAATTCCATCTTCTGTAGCGATTTCATAATCACTACCAGTTGATTCTTTTTGGAATTCTAATTTACTCCAATCTACAGTTACTGTATGTGGAGCATATTTATCTTCTGCACCGCTTTTCTTTCCATCTAAGTCTACTGTTATAGTAAATGTTTTATCATCACTAGTTTCTTCTAGAGCTTTTAAGATATATAATTCTTTTTTGTTTTTGAAATCATCTCCATCAACTTCCATGAATTGTTTATCTTCTTCATCTCCGTTATGATAGAATTTGACTGTTATACTATTATTTTCTGGTTGATAATCTTGTGGTGCATTAACTAATTTAAGAAGTAATCCTAGGTAATAAAGATTTTTATTTTCTGAATCAAAAATATTGTCTTTATCATTCCAATCTCCAGCTTCATCATCAAATATTGGAAGTAAACCTGTTACTTCATATTTATTTTCTTCATTTTCTACTGGATTAACTTCAACTTTATATCCATGATCTTTGTCATACCATGAACCATCTGTATCAACATCAAATTTTCCTTTATTAGCTTCTTCTAAAGCTGCAACTGTAAATTTTGATGTTTTCATTAATTTTAAGTTTGTGAAGTCTATTCTTATTTTTGTTTCAACATTATTTACAATAACTATAATATCTCTAGTCTTAACGCTTTCTGCTTCGTCTATTTCAAATAAAACTGTAAGTTTTCCGTCTGTAAATAAAGTTCCGTCGTTATTATCAGCTTCATTATATTCGCTGTCTGATTTTGGTAATTTTACTTTAACTGATTTTGGATCAACTTCCTTTTCTAGGCTTATTACAAAAGGTACATAGAATCCGTTTTTTACATCACCAAAACCTTTTATATTTTCACGTTCAATTATCTGTCCTGATAATGTATATACACCATCTTCTCCTGAAATTGTATATTCATCATTTTCGTCATCTAGATAGTAATTGTTTTGTGATTCTAAATCTTTTATATCTTTTTCAGGAATTTCTTTATTTAATGTTGCTACAGAATTATATTCAAATTCAACTGTATACGTTTCTGAAGTTTTATCATTTTGTGAATGAGCTACTTTATCATCTAATTCTATTGTTAAACTTGCATTTTTTCCTACCAAGTCTCCAAGTTTAATATTTTCATCTTGTTTTCCTGATACTGTTTTTAATTCAGCTTTTATTTTATTCCAAATGTTTTCTTCGTCATCGGTCTCTGAAATAGTTGTACTTCCAAATTTTACGCTTTTAACATATGGATCTTTTAATATTTCAGAAATAATTTTTGCTATTTCATCTTTATTAATATCTGCATTTCTATCAAGTACTTTAAATGTTACTTTTTTAGATGTTTTATCAAAAGTTACTGTATATTTATTATTTGCTTGAATTTCACTTTGTTTGTTTGCTAATAAATTATCTGTATCAAGTGTTTCAAATACATAATCATAATCTATGTAATGGATATTTAATTTTGTTTTATCTGTTAATTCAGTTTCACCTACATAGTTACTTAAAATAGTCCATTTATTATCTTCAGTAAAGTCTCTTTGTACTCTATGAATTGTCATTTCTTTTAATATATCATCTTTGTTCTTAGGATTAATTTCATCTTGATTAGTTATTTTTATACTTCTTGCTGCATACATTATATCTCTAGTGTTTAGAATATATCTTGATGTGAAAACGTGTTCTCCTATAACAAAATATGAATCAATATTTTTCCCTGATGATTGTTCAATTTTATTTAATTCTTTTCCTAACTCTTCTACTGTCATTTCTCTTGCTGATACTGATATCGTCAATGCGAAAAATAATAATACAAATAGAAATGTTATTTTATAAAATTGCTTTTTGTTCA
>CANQPZ010000061.1 GCA_947625895.1 uncultured Clostridia bacterium
GAGACTACAATTAATGTAGTCTCTGGAGAAAAGAGCTCTCTTTTTTTAGTGTCCACTATATGGGGTTCACTTCAAAGCTATTCTTTTTTTTTGCTTTGGCGGAGAGGGTGGGATTCGAACCCACGGTAGGCTATAAACCTACGCCAATTTTCAAGACTGGTGCCATAAACCAACTCGACCACCTCTCCACGTCAGACAACTAATAGTTTAACACTCAAACTATCAATTGTCAATATTAAATTGAATTTTATTGTGATTTAGCCTTCGTAATTGCCTCTATTTCCTCTTCTGATAAGGTATATTTTGAATTTCCATTCTCAACAGATTTTGCATAAATATTGCTAGATGTTCTACCATATATGGCATTTAGAACAATTCCATTGTTTTCATCATCTAATATAGCTAAAGCAAAACTCAAGTCACTTCCCACATCATCAAATGCGTTATATCTTACAAGCCCAATCTTTTGAGAACATTTACTTAGTTTTCTTTCGAGGTTAACATAATCTGATTTTATTATTTTATTTTCTTCATTTACATTATTTACTAAATTAATATAATTAGTTAAAGTCTCCTCTATACTAGCCTTATCATCAAATTTTGAAATAAAATTATTATATTTTTTCATTAATTTCATTAATTTTATAATTATTAATAACATAATAAACAACAAAATTAATAAAATAACTATTAATAATACCACAGGTATTTGAATCATTTTAACATCCTATCTCCTATTTTAATAACTCTAGTATGCGCTCTAAATCATCATTTGATGCATATTCGATAATAATTTTTCCTTTTCTTTGTCCAGCATTTAATTTAACTTTTGTACCAAAGAAACTTTGGAAAGTATTTTCGATATCTCTATAAATAGGTTCATATTTTTCATTCTTTTTTGGCATTGCTTTTCTTGATTTTGTCTTCTTTTCAGCCTCTCTTACACTATCTCCAGACTCTATCATATAAAGTGCCATATCATATTGTTTATCTGGATCATCGAACCCCAATAAAGCTTTACAATGGCCCTCTGTAAGCTTTCCTTGTAAAGCAAGATCAATAACTCTATCATCAAGATTTAATATTCTTAATGTATTTGTTACAGTACTTCTACCTTTTCCAATAATCTCAGCAACTTGCTGTTGTGTTAAATTATATTGATCCATTAATAACTTGATTCCTCTTGCCTTTTCTATTGGATTTAAATCTTCTCTTTGAATATTTTCAATTAAAGCAATTTCTTTATTTTTTTGTTCATCATTTTCTCTTACAATCGCTGGTATTTCAGTAAGTCCAGCTTTTTTTGAAGCTCTCCATCTTCTTTCTCCAGCAACTATTTTATAATAATCACCTTCTGGTGAAACAATAATTGGTTGAATAACACCATATTTTTTTATAGACTCTGCAAGTTCATTTAAAGATTCTTCATCAAAATTTCTTCTTGGTTGATCCTTATTAGGCTCAATCTCAGTAATTTTTAAATTTTGAATAACTTCATTTTCTTCTTGTTCTTCTGATATACTTGTTGAGAAAAGTGCATCTAATCCCTTTCCTAATCCAGTTTTTTTAGCCATCAAAATCCCTCCTATTTCATATGTTTAGCTTTTTCTTTGTTTTCTTGTGCTTTTAAAAATTCTTTAGCCAATTTTTCATAACATTTTGCACCTTTAGATTTTGGATCATAAATAGTTATTGGCATACCGTAACTTGGAGCCTCACTAAGTCTTACATTCCTTGGTATAACTGTTTTATATACTTTATCCTCAAAGTATTTTTTTACCTCTTTAACAACCTGATTAGACAAATTAGTTCTTATGTCATACATTGTTAAAACAGCACCTTCGATTTCTAAAGTTTTATTCAAATGTTTTTTAACTAAATTTATTGTATTTATAAGTTGTCCTAATCCTTCTAGTGCATAATATTCGCACTGTACAGGGATCATAACAGAATCTGCTGCAGTAAAAGAATTTAAAGTAATTAATCCTAATGAAGGTGGACAATCAATGAAAATATAATCAAATTTTTCTTTTACATCTTCTAATTGTTCCTTTAATCTATGTTCTCTTGACATTTGTGAAACTAATTCTACTTCAGCACCAGCAAGATTCATATTTGAAGGGCATATTTTTAGATTTTTTTCTTGAGTGTCTTTTAAAATTTCTTCAATAGGTTCTTCATTAACAAGAACGTCATATAAAGATTTTTCTACGTTTTTTTCAATTCCTAAACCACTTGTTGCATTTCCTTGAGGATCTGCATCAATTAATAAAACTTTTTCATTTTTTTTAGCAAGGATAGTGCATAGATTGACTGCGGTTGTAGTCTTTCCTACTCCTCCTTTTTGATTAGCAATTGCAATTATTTTTCCCAAAATTTATCCCTCCAATCTTTTCTTTATAATAATATAAAAATTATTATTCCATGTCAATAAAATTTTTTAGTTTTTTAAATATATAATTTTTTAAATCCTTAAAAGGCCCTATTAGGTATGTATTCAGCGGTAAAATTTTTTTAAAAGAAAAAAAGTAGTAATATTCAAAAATATTACTACTTTTTGTTTTATATTTGCAAATATTTTTAAGTTTTAAACATTTTATCCACAGGTTATCAACAGGTTATTTGTGGAACATTAAATTTTTAATTTTATTTTAATGGTGACTTTAAAGGTTTACCTTGTTTTCTTGGGTATATTTGTTCGGTATTTTTTTCTTTTTTAATATATATAAGAGATCTCATATTTTCATCTATATTATATGTAACTATTTTCTCTATTTTTCCTCCCAATTTGCTAATTGCTTTTTCTGCCAATTCAGCTTCTTGGGCGCCATTAGGGCCTTTAAAGCAAATTGCTAAGCCACCAATTTTAACAAATGGTAACATATATTCAACAAGTGTATTCATATTTGCTACTGCTCTTGAAATAACAATATCATAATTTTCTCTATGTATTTTTTCATATGCTAAATCTTCAGCTCTACAATGTACAGCTTTAATATTGTTTATTTCTAATTTTTCAATAGAATCATTCATAAAATTAACTTTTTTATTAACAGCATCCATCAATAATATATCACTATTGTCACACATTATCTTTAAAGGAATCCCCGGAAATCCTGCCCCTGAGCCAATATCTAGGACTTTTTTCTCCACAATTTCATCTTTTATTATAATAGAATCAAGAAAATGTTTAATAATTATTTCTTTTTCATCTTTAATTGCAGTTAAATTAATTTTTTCGTTCCATTCTAAAAGATTTTGCATATATAAATAAAATTTATTGCATTCTTCCTCAGAAATCGAAATATTATTTTCTTCTGCCTTTTCCTGAAAAAACTTTTTAAAATCATTTATATTCATCATATATTCCTCTAATTTTTTCTATTTTTTCTTTGTTCCAAATACACTAATAATACAGAAATATCAGCAGGTGAAACCCCTGAAATTCTTGAAGCTTGGCCAATTGAATATGGTTTGATTTTATTCAATTTTTGTCTAGCTTCTATTCTAATTCCTTGAATTTTTTCATAGTCAATATCTTCTGGTAAAATTTTTCTTTCTAGTTTTTTAAAGCTTTCAACCTGTTCTTCTTGCATTTTGATATATCCTTCATATTTTACCATAATTTCAACTTCTTCACGAACTTCTTTTGGCAATTCAATTCTTTCATCATCTATCTCTTTTAAATCTTCATATGTAAGTTCTGTTCTTTTTAGTAATTCAGATAATCTCACTCCACCAGTTATTTCAGATGAGTTATGTTCTTTTAGAAATTCATTTACAACCTTTGTTGGTTTTATAATCTTCTCCTCTAATCTAATCTTTTCTTTTTCAATTGCTTCTTTTTTTTCTAAGAATTTATTATATCTTTCATCAGATATTAAACCAACATTATGACCAATTTCAGTTAACCTCATATCCGCATTATCTTGTCTTAATAGTAGCCTATATTCAGCCCTTGAAGTCATCATTCTATATGGTTCATTAGTACTTTTTGTAACTATATCATCAATTAATACACCAATATATGCATCTGATCTATCTAAAATAACAGGTTCTTTACCTTTTAACTTCTGGGCTGCATTAATTCCTGCAATTATCCCTTGTGCTGCTGCTTCTTCATAGCCAGAAGTTCCATTTATCTGTCCAGCAAAAAACATTCCTTCTATATTTTTTAACTCAAGTGATCTTTTTAATTGAGAAGGTTCAATGCAATCATATTCAATAGCATATGCAGGTCTTGTAAATTCACAATTTTCAAGTCCAGGCAATGTTCTATACATAGCTATTTGAACATCCTCAGGTAATGATGAACTCATTCCTTGAATATACATTTCATCAGTATCCATTCCCAATGGTTCAACAAAAATTTGGTGTCTTTCTTTATCTGCAAATCTTACAACTTTATCCTCAATTGATGGACAGTATCTTGGACCTGTTCCTTCAATTTTACCAGCATATAATGGTGATCTATGTAAATTTGCTCTAATTATTTCATGTGTCTTCTCGTTTGTATATGTTAAGTAGCAAGGTTCTTGATTAAATTCCTTCATTTCGTCTTCAAAAGAAAAAGCAGGAACATTTAAATCTCCATCTTGTCTTTCCATCTTTGAAAAGTCAATGCTTTTCTTATTAATTCTTGCAGGAGTACCAGTTTTAAATCTAACCAAATTTATTCCTAATTTTTTTAATATATTAGATAATTTATTAGCTGGAAACACGCCATCAGGGCCACTTTCGCATGAATATTCTCCAACAAATATTTTTCCTTTTAAATATGTACCTGTAGCTAATATAACACTATCAACTTCATAAACAGCTCCCATATCCGTTTCAACTGCTTTAACTTTTCCGTCTTCAATTTTTATGTCAACTATCTCTCCCTGTTTTAGAAACAAATTCTCCTGTCTTTCCAGAGTATGCTTCATTTCAGCTTGATATCTTTTTCTATCAGCCTGTGCTCTCAAAGAATGAACAGCAGGACCTTTTGAAGTATTAAGCATTTTTACTTGTATCATTGTTTTATCAATATTTTTACCCATTTCTCCACCAAGGGCATCTATCTCTCTAACTAAATGTCCTTTTGAAGATCCACCAATATGTGGATTACATGGCATATTGGCAACACATTCCAAAGTAATTGAAAAAATCAACGTCTTTAGTCCCATACGTGCTGCTGCTAAAGCTGCTTCACATCCTGCATGTCCAGCTCCGATAACTGCTATATCATATTTTCCTGCATTAAAA
>CANQPZ010000062.1 GCA_947625895.1 uncultured Clostridia bacterium
ATTATAAAGAAAATCAAATAATTATATTTACGTGTTCAAACAGAGAAAAAAATATTTTAGATAAATTAAATATTAATTATAATTTAATAGAACTATAAAAAAATGAAGTGAACTCCAACATTAGAAAACTAATGATAAGAGCTCACTTTGTTTTTATTTTTTTTTAGCTGTTAATTTAATTGGATTAACATGTATAATTGCCAAATGAACAAAATCAAGTTTATTTAATTCTTTTTCAAGGTTATCAGCAATTTCATGACTTTTAAATGTAGACATTTCCCCATCAACAAATATAGTTATTGAAATTAAATACTTATATCCCACTGGAGATGATGTAAAATGATTAACTTTTTTTATATCAGGATATTTATCTATAATATCCAAAACAATTTTTTTATTTGACTCACTTAAAGATTTATCCATTAAAATATTGTAACTTTCTACAAAAATGTGAATGCCAGTATAACATATCCAAATAGAAATTCCTATACCAACAACTCCATCAAACCAATATATATTGACCAAACTCAAAAGAGTAGCTATTAATGTAAATGTAGTTACTATACAGTCATTTTTATGATCTTTAAGATTAGAAACTAAAAGTAGACTAGGATTTTTCTTGTAAAGTTTTTTAGTATAAAAATAAAGTATAGCTTTTATAATAATAGTAATGATACATACAACAACTAACATCCATGAAAAAACAAATGCAGATTGAGATATTAAGCTATAAATAGAATCAAGCAATAGCTTCAAAGCTAAAAAAATCATAGCAAGACTGATAAACATAGAAAAAATATATTCAGCTTTTCCATGTCCCATATTGTGGTCATTATCAGTGGGTTTACTAGCAATTTTTCCACCAATAAAAGTCATAAGAGATGCAAATATATCGCTTGCACTATTAGCACTATCAGCTATCATTGCTTGACTATTAGTCATTAAACCAACAATTGCTTTAATAATAAGTAAAAATATATTTCCTATAATACCAACGAATCCCGCATTACGTGCTGTTTCAAAACGCTCCATATAAAGCACTATTCCTTTCTTGTATTAATGTATAATATTCAATAAATTTTAAAGCGTAACAAAAGTATAACATAAAATTTTAAATATAACAATATTATGAAAATAAAAGATTTAAAATTTGTGAAAATAAAAGATTTAAAATTTTAACTTTTATGATGATAAATAAAAAGATGCCAATATGCTTGAAACCTCGGCAGAAATATAGTATAATAGAAAAGTAAATTTAAAGGAGATAATGTATGTTTGATAATTTAGAAGAAATTGAAAAAAAGTACGTTGAGCTTACAGAAAAGATAAGTAATCCTGAAGTCATTTCTAATCAAAATGAATGGAGAAAAATGATGAAGGAGCACTCAAACATAGAACCTATTGTAGAAAAATATAGGGAATATAAGTCAGTACAAAAAGACTTTGAAGATTCAAAGGAAATGTTAAATGATAAGGAATTAAAAGACTTAGCAGAAGAAGAAATGTTAAAAGCTAAAGAGAAATTGCCAGTTATAGAAGAGGAACTAAAAAAGCTTTTAATTCCAAAAGACCCAGATGACGATAAAAACGTAATATGCGAAATTAGAGCAGGAGCTGGAGGAGAAGAAGCAGCATTATTTGCAGGAACACTATTTAGAATGTATTCAATGTATTGTGATTTAAAAGGTTGGAAATTAGAAGTATTGAATGAAAATGCTACTGAGCTTGGAGGAATAAAAGAGATATCTTTCATAGTAAAAGGAGAAGGAGCTTATAGTAGACTTAAATTTGAAAGTGGAGTACACAGAGTACAAAGAGTTCCTGAAACTGAAGCAAGTGGAAGAATTCACACTTCAACAGCATCTGTCGCAGTGTTACCAGAAGTAGAAGATGTAGACATTGAAATAAATCCAGCAGACATCAAAATGGAAGTGTTTAGAGCATCTGGAGCAGGAGGACAACATGTAAATAAGACATCATCAGCCGTAAGACTTATTCATATTCCAACAGGTATGGTAGCAGAGTGTCAGACTGAAAGATCTCAAATGCAAAACAGAGAATATGCAATGAAATTATTAAGGTCTAGATTATATGAAATTGAAAAAGCAAAAAGAGATGATGAAAGAGAAAGTGAAAGAAGAAGTCAAATTGGTAATGCTGACAGAAGTGAAAAAATCAGAACTTACAATTATCCTCAAGGACGTATAACTGACCACAGAATAGGACTAAGCATTTATCAAATGGAGAGTTTTTTAAATGGCAATTTAGATTCAATGATTGATAACTTAATTGCAGCAGATACAGCTCAAAAATTACAAGGAAGCGAAGAATAAAGTCAATTCAAAGCAATAAAAAAATACAAAAAGATATACAATTTATAAAGATTAAAGTTTGTATGGAAAATCATATAAATTTTAATCTTTTATTATATTTTAATGTTCTATTTTACTAATCCATTAATAAATTTTATAGTGAAAACTTTTTGACAAGGGGAATTAAAATGTTAAAAATATCATTATTAGGTTTATTTTTTGGAACAATAGGAACAACCCTAGGAGGATTAATAGGAATATTTACTAAAAGAAATTCGAACAGATTTTTAAGTGCAGTTTTATCATTTGCATCAGGGCTAATGCTTGCAGTTGTTTGCTTTGATTTAATACCAGAAGCTTTAGAAATGACATCTATATATACTGTTCTCCTAGGAGTAATATTTGGAATAGTGACAATGATAGGATGTGACATCTTAGTTAATAAAAAATTTAAATTAGAAGGTAGTACTAATCTAGGTTTAGTAAAAACAGGAATCATCGTAAGTATTGGTCTGGCTTTACACAATATTCCAGAAGGCTTAGCAATTGGGTCTGGATTTGAAGCATCAACTACTTTAGGATTTTCATTAGCAATTGCAATAGCTTTGCATGATGTACCAGAAGGACTTAGCATGGCAGTACCAATGAAAAGCGGAGGTATGAGCCCAATCAAAATAATGATCTACGTTATTTTGTCAGGTATAGCTACAGGAATAGGAGCATTAATAGGAGCAATTGTAGGAAATATATCAATAACAGTAATAGCCATATGTTTAGCTTTTGCAGCAGGAGCAATGCTTTACATTGTATCAGGAGAACTAATACCTGAGTCTAACAAATTATATCAAGGAAGACTTACGGCTGTTGGTAATATGGTAGGTTTTCTAGTAGGACTATTTGCAATGATAGTAAATGGATAGTTACAAACATAAAATTATAAAAATATAGGTTTACAATAGATATGTCACAGTAAAAGAAAAAATATGACTTGAAAATATAAAATATGACTTGATTTATAAATGTGTTTAGTGTAAAATTAATACGAACAAAAGTTTTTAACTTTACATATTATAATATGAGTGTCTAAAAATATAACAGAAAGAGAGAAATTAAATGCAAAACATATTAGAAGAACTTAATCCAAAACAACAAGAAGCAGTTAAATCTGTTGAAGGTCCATGTTTAGTAATTGCAGGAGCAGGAAGCGGAAAGACTAAGGTACTTACATACAAAATAGCATATCTATTACAGGAAAAGGATGTTAAACCATGGAATGTGCTTGCCATTACCTTTACTAATAAAGCAGCAAATGAAATGAAAGAAAGAGCAGCTTCGTTAATAGGAGAAAATATAAATGACTTGTGGCTAGGAACATTTCATGCTATTTGTGTTAGAATCTTAAGAAAGTTTATAGATAGATTAGGATTTGATACATCTTTTGCAATATTTGATACAACTGATCAAAAAACGCTAGTAAAGAATTGTTTAAAAGAACTTAATATAGACAATAAATTATTTACGGAAAAGTCAGTATTAAATGAAATCAGTAATGCAAAAAATGAAATGCTAGAGCCAAGTCAATATAATTTTAAGTATTCTGGAGATTACAGAAAAGAGATAATAGGAAGGGTTTATGAATTATACCAAAAAAAATTAAAAGAAAACAATGCCATTGATTTTGATGATATAATCAATTTTACTATAAAAATTTTAATGGAGAATCCAGATGTTTTACAGTATTATTCAGAGAAGTTTAAATACATTTTAGTAGATGAATATCAAGACACAAACAAAGCACAATTTACCCTTGTTACATTACTTGCATCTAAATATGGAAATATTACAGTTGTAGGAGATAATGACCAAGGTATATATAGTTTTAGAGGTGCAGATATTGCAAATATACTAAATTTTGAAAAAGACTTTCCAGGTACAAAAATAATTAAATTAGAGCAGAACTATCGTTGTACTGGAAACATTTTAAAAGCTGCAAATGCAGTTATAAAACACAATGAAAATAAATATGACAAAAAGTTATGGACTGAAAATGAGGAAGGAACACTTCCGTATGTTTATTGTGGTGAGGATGAATATGCTGAGGCTAACTTTATAATAGAACAAATACATAGACTAAAAAGAGAAGAATATGCAGAATACTCCGACTTTGCAGTTTTATATAGGATGAATTCACAGTCAAGAGCTATAGAAGACAAACTAAGAATAGAAGACATTCCATATAAGATAGTTGGAGGTCTTAAATTCTATGAAAGGAAAGAAATTAAAGATACTATAGCATATTTAAGACTGATTGCAAATCAATCAGATAATTTATCATTAGAACGAATAATTAACGAACCCAAAAGAGGCGTTGGAAAGACAAGTATAGAAAATATTAGAGAATTAGCTACTCAAAACAATACTTCGATGTATGATATAATAAAAAATGCAGATAAGTATATTCCTAGAATATATAGCAATACAAGAGAATTTATAAATACAATCGAAGAACTTAAAAACCTAGATGTACCAGTATCTGAGCTTATAAAAGAAACTTTAAACAAAACAGGATATACACAAAGTCTAAAAAATGAAAACACCGTAGAG
Source organism: uncultured Clostridia bacterium (assembly GCA_947625895.1). Taxonomy (GTDB): domain Bacteria; phylum Bacillota; class Clostridia; order TANB77; family CAG-508; genus UMGS1994. The sequence continues at coordinate 4,917 of CANQPZ010000062.1, forward strand.
GCAGAAAGCAGAATACAAAACTTAGAAGAATTTTTAACAGTAGCAGAAGAATTTGAAAAAGAATCAGCAGATAAGTCTTTAACAGAGTTTTTAAATGGTATATCTCTTGCAAGTGATACGGACAGTTTAGAGGATACAGACAATGTAGTCACATTGAT
>CANQPZ010000063.1 GCA_947625895.1 uncultured Clostridia bacterium
CAATGATGGGGTCAGGTGGACTAATCGTAATGGATGATACAAAGTGTATGGTAGCATTAGCAAAATTCTACTTAGAATTCACTGTTAGTGAGAGCTGCGGAAAATGTACACCATGTAGAATTGGAACAAAGAGAATGCTAGAAATACTTACAAAAATATGTGATGGAAAAGGAACAGAAGAAGATATCGCTAAACTAGAAAAACTAGCATCAAACATTATAAAATCAAGTGTATGTGGACTTGGACAAAGTGCACCAAACCCAGTAGTTAGCACATTAAGATATTTCAGAGACGAATATAATGAACATGTTATAGACAAACAATGTAGAGCACATGAATGTAAAGCAATGTCTAAGATTGTTATTGACCCAGAAAAGTGCAAAGGTTGTGGATTATGTCAGAGATCATGTCCTGTTTCAGCTATTGAAGGAGAAGCTAGAGAAAAGAGAAAAATTAATCAAGATAAATGTATTAAATGTGGTACTTGTCTAGCTAGTTGCCCATTCAAAGCAATAGGATAATTAATAATTTTAAAGAGAGTTAAAAAATGATAAAAAACATATTATTTGACATGGGCGATGTAATAATTGCTATTGAAAATCTTAAATCTATTAGACCATTTTTTGAAAATGATGAAGATGCAAGATTAATTGAAAAAGAAACTTTTCTTTCTGAAGAATGGAATTTGTTAGACAACGGATTAATAGATTTTGATGAAGCAGTAAAAGAATGGAAAAATAGAGTACCAGAACGATTACATCAAAACATGCTTAATGCAATGAAAAATCATGGATTATATTTAGAAGATAAAGTGGAGACTTTGAAGATAATTGATAAATTAAAAGAAAATGGATATAAACTCTATCTATTTACAAACTTAAATTTATTAGATTATGAAAACATAATTAAAAAAAGAATATGGTATCCAAAATTTGATGGCAAAATAGTTTCTGCAAAAGTAAAAGTATTAAAGCCAGAAAAAGAAATATATATAAAATTATTAGAAAAATATAATTTAAAACCAGATGAATGTTATTTTATAGATGATAAACAAGTAAATGTAGATGCTGGAAGAAAATTAGGAATTAAAGGACATGTGTTTTCAGATGTAGAAGAACTAAAAAAAGACTTTGAAAAAGAAGGAATAAAAATATTTTAGGAGGTTAATATGAGCGAAGAAATGGTAAACCTAACAATCGATGGCAAAGAAGTAAAAGTACCAAAAGGAACTACTCTACTAGAAGCTGCAAGACAAATAGGAATTGACATTCCAACACTATGCTTTTTAAAAGATATAAACGAAGTTGGAGATTGTAGAATGTGTATAGTTGAAGTTGAAGGAAGAAGAGGATTTGCAACTTCATGTATACAAAAAGCTGAAGAAGGAATGGTAGTTCACACAAATTCAAAAGATGTTGTTGAAGCTAGAAAAGTTGTTTTAGACTTAATCCTTTCAAACCATCCACAAGATTGCTTAACATGTACACGTTCAGGTAATTGCGAATTACAAAAACTTGCTAATAGATTTAATGTAAAAGATATTGAATTTAAAGGTGAGAAAATAGAACATAAAATAGATGATTTATCTCCATCAATAGTTAGAGATACAAATAAATGTATACTTTGCAGAAGATGTATATCAACATGTAAGAAAGTTCAAAAAATTGGAGCAATAGATTGTATAAATAGAGGATTTGAATCTTGTATTTCTACAGTTGCAAACAATAGCTTAAATGATGTTAATTGTACATTCTGCGGACAATGTATTGAAAGCTGCCCAGTAGGAGCACTTCATGAAAAAGAAACAATAGATGATGTTTGGGAAAAATTAAATGATCCAGACACATATGTAATTGTTCAAACAGCTCCAGCAGTTAGAGCAGCTATTGGTGAAGAATTTGGAATGCCAATAGGAACAAATGCAACAGGAAAAATGGTTACAGCATTAAAGACACTTGGATTTGATAAAGTATTCGATACAAACACAGGTGCTGATATGACAATAGTTGAAGAAGCAAATGAATTTGTAGAGAGAGTTACAAACGGTGGAGTATTACCTATGATTACTTCTTGTAGTCCAGGATGGGTAAAATATATTGAAATGAATTATCCAGAACTATTACCACATCTTTCAAGTTGTAAATCACCACACCAAATGTTTGGAGCAATGCTTAAATCATATTATGCTGAAAAAGAAGGAATAGATCCTGAAAAAATGTATGTTGTTTCAGTAATGCCTTGTATTGCTAAAAAGTTTGAAAGACAACGTGAAGAAATGAAAAATGATAAAGGCTTAGACGATGTAGATAATGTAATTACAACTAGAGAACTTGCAAGAATGATAAAACAAGCTAATATAGATTTCGTTAAACTAGAAGATTCTGGATTTGACAGCCCAATGGGAGAAGCTACAGGAGCTGGAGCAATATTCGGAACAACTGGTGGAGTTATGGAAGCAGCATTAAGAACTGCACAAGATACTTTAACTGGTAAGAGCTTAGAAAAAATTGATTTCAAAGCAGTTAGAGGCGGAGAAGGAATTAAAAGAGCAACAGTTGAAATTAATGGAAACAAAATAAATGTAGTTGCAGCAAGTGGATTAGGAAATGCACAAGAAATTATGGAAGAAATAAAATCTGGAAAAGCTGATTATCAATTTGTTGAAATAATGGCATGCCCAGGCGGATGTATAATGGGTGGAGGTCAACCAATAAGAACATCAAAAGAAAGAGCAGAAATTGATATTAGAAAGTTAAGAGCAGATTGTTTATACAGTATAGATGAAAAGAGCACAATAAGAAAATCTCATGAAAATCCAGCAGTAAAGAAAATGTATGAAGAATTTTTCGAAAAACCAGGAAGCCACAAAGCACATGAATACTTACATACATCTTATACTAAGAGAGAAAAATATAATGTATAAATTTTAAACCGCATTACATGTAAAACAAAAGGAGCAAAGATGAAAAGAATAATATACATGAGTTTGTTCTTGGCATTAGTATGTATTTGTACTATATCTAATGCCATCGTAACAAATTCATCTGAATACATTAATGTTAAAGTCTACGTTTTTTATGAAGACAACAACAATGAATATAATGAAGAAAAACAATGGCTAGATGAAAACATAAACTATAGAAAAGAATATATTAATATAAATGAAAATAATGAATTGTTTAAAAAGATAAAAAAGGAATTAAAAATAGGAAAAAACAACACTCCTATTACAATAGTAGGATCAACATATTTTGTTGGATTTAATGAAGAAACCAAAAATAATATCAAAGACGCAATAACTGCATATGATAATGCAGATGAATATGGCGACATAGTAGAAAAAACTAAAAATAATGAAGATGTAAAAGATTTAATCAAACAAAACAATCAGATATATAAGCAACCTAAAAAAACAAATATATTTTTAGTAGTATTAATAGTGTTAGTTCTCATCATAATAATTCTACTTTTTATGAAATATATAAAATCTAAAAATAGAAGAAAAAGAGTAAGAACTCATTCTAGACACTAATAAAACTTAATATTAAAAAGTCATATTATTTTCTAGTATAAGTTAATTGTAAAATACTGTAAAATCAAGCAAAATAAGAAATTTTAATTACGTAAAAAGTGTTGACAGTAATGAATGTCAGATGATAAAATATAGCGTAAGCAGAAGATTAAGACGACAAAAAATCTAAAAAAGGGGAAGATTTATATGGCAATTGCTAGAACTCATGGCACTGTAAGAGAGAGAGAGAGAGAGAGAGCAGCACTTCTAGTAAAAAAAACTGGAGGTTTATTTGTCGTATCAAAAATAAATATGGAAAAAAGAATAAAAGATATATAGCTTTGTAAGCTATATATCTTTTTTGTGCTTTATAAAGACCCACATAATCATCATCTGCTAAAATAAAACCAAATTTGAAATCATTACAGGTATTCAAATTTAGGCTATATAAAAAAACTAACTTTTTCTAACTAAATAAAAGTTAAGAACAAAAGAAGATAAAAGAGAAAGGAGATCATGTTATGGATCCAATAGTTGCAGAACAAGACAAAAAGAAGAAAAAAAGAATTATAATCATTGTTTTAATTCTATTATTATTACTTTTATTATTAATTTCATTTCTAGTACTTCATAAAAAAGAATATGAAATAACATTTGATACTAATGGTGGAAGTGAAATTGCATCAGTAAAAGTAAAAGAAAACGATAAAATTCAAGCTCCAGAAGATCCAACAAAAGAAGGTTATGTATTTGCAGGATGGTATTATCAAGACGAGTTATATGATTTTAATACACCTGTAAAATGTGATATGACCTTAAAAGCAGAGTGGTTCGAAGATGGAGATGCAGAAGTTGAAGGAGTAGAGTTAAATGCGACACAATTAAGTATTGCACCAGATGGAACGGCAGAATTAATAGCAACCCTATTACCTGAAAATGCTAAGTATGTAAAATTAATTTGGAGTTCAAGTGATGAAAGTATTGCCACAGTTGATGAAAATGGTAATATTAAGGCGCTTAGAGAAGGTACTGTAACAGTCACAGTAACAACAGAAGATGGAAAATATACAGCAAGTTGTACAGTAACAGTAACAAAAGATATAGTATCAGTTGAAGGAGTTTCAATAAGTGGAGCTAATGAAGTTGGTGTAGGAAAATCAATAAAACTTACTGCAACAGTAAGACCTGATAATGCTTCAAATAAAGCAGTTACATGGAGCTGCAGTAATCCAAGCATAGCAAGAGTAGATGCAAATGGAACAGTAAGAGGATTAAAAGAAGGAACTGTAACAATTACAGTAACAACAGAAGATGGAGGATATAAAGCAACATATACAGTAAAAGTAACAGCAAATGC
>CANQPZ010000064.1 GCA_947625895.1 uncultured Clostridia bacterium
GTACATAGCAAGATCAAGAAATCAAGTAACAACTTTTGGAAAATTTTTAGATCCATTAGCAGATAAAATTTTAGTTTTGGCAGCAATGGTAATTTTAGTTGAAAAGTTGAAAATACCTGCATGGATTCCAATTATAGTTTTAGCAAGAGAATTTATAGTTTCTGGTTTTAGATTGGTAGCGGTTGAAAAAGGTGGACTAGTTATTGCTGCATCTATATGGGGAAAACTTAAAACTGTTACACAAATGATTGCACTAATATTTGCATTCATTGATATTGGAAGTTTCTTTGAATTTGTTTCAGGAAATCTACAAGGAGGATATTTAGTAATAAATATCATTTCATCAGTAATGATGGCAATTTCAGTTGTTGCTACAATTTTCTCTGGAGTTGACTATTTAGCAAAGGGAAAGGAAATATTTAAAAATGACTAAAAAACAAGCTGAAAAAAGAATAATAGACTTAAGAAAACAAACAGAATACTATGCTTCAAAATATTATGACGATGATGCTCCTGAAATAAGTGATTTCGAGTATGATATGCTAATGTTGGAGCTAAGAAATTTAGAAGCTCAGTATCCTGAATTTATAAATAAAGATTCATTAACACAAAAAGTTGGTGGACATGTTAAAGAAGGTTTTGAAAAAGTGGAACATGAAGTTCCACTTCAAAGTTTATTAGATATATTCAATTTTGAAGATTTGTATGCTTTTGATGAACGTACTAGAAAAGTTGCAGAAGAAAGTAATATAGATTTAAAATATGTTGTTGAAACTAAGATTGATGGCTTGTCTGTCAGCTTAGAATATAAAAATGGTGAGTTTGTTAGAGGGGCAACAAGGGGAAATGGACTTGTTGGAGAAGATATTACTGATAATCTAAAAACTATTCCTCATATACCTCAAAAACTAACTGAAAATGTAGATATAATAGTTCGTGGAGAAGTTTTTATTTCTAAAGAAGGATTTGAAAAACTTAACGAAGAAAGAGAAATTTTAGAGGAACCATTATTTGCAAATGCTCGTAATGCAGCAGCAGGATCTTTGAGACAACTAGATAGTAGTGAAACTGCAAAAAGACCTTTAGATATTTATATTTTTAATGTTCAAAAATCTGATACTATTGATTTTAAATCACATTATGAATCATTATTATATCTTGAAAAACTTGGATTTAATGTAAATCCTGTAAAAATACTTTGCAACAATGTTAAAGAGGCAATCAAAGCAATTAATAAAATTGGGGATGACAGAGAATCACTTTCTTTTGGAATAGATGGTGCAGTTATTAAAGTTGATGATTTACATTTAAGAGAAATCCTTGGAACAACTTATAAAACACCAAAGTGGGCAATTGCGTATAAGTATCCACCTGAGAAAAAAGAAACAAAATTAAAAGATATAATTTGTCAAGTTGGTAGAACTGGTGTTATTACACCTATGGCAATATTAGAACCTGTTAAAGTTGCTGGCTCAACAATTTCTAAAACTACACTTCATAATGAAGATTTTATAAAAGAAAAAGATTTGATGATTGGTGATACAGTTGTTATTCAAAAAGCTGGAGATGTTATACCAGAAGTAGTAGAAGTTGTTAAAGAAAAAAGAGATGGAACACAAATACCTTTTTCTATGCCAAACAAATGCCCTGTTTGTGGAGCAGATGCAATAAGAGAAGAAGGAGAAGCTGCAATAAGATGTATAGGAATTGAATGCCAGGCAAAGCTATTTAGAAGTATTTGGCATTTTGCATCTAGAGAAGCAATGAACATAAGAGGTTTAGGATATTCTATTATCGAAGAATTACTAAACAGAGGATTAATAAAAAATATAGCAGATTTATATTCATTAAAATTAGAAGATGTTAAGACATTAAAAAAAGATGGTACAAAATTTGCCCAAAATTTAATTGATGCAATAAATGAAAGTAAACAAAATGATTTGTATAGATTAATAAATGCTCTAGGAATTAGACATGTAGGTGTTAAAGGAGCAAAGAGTTTAGCAAAAGAATTTAAGACAATGGATAATTTAATGGAAGCAACATATGCAGAACTTATGGAAGTTAATGATACGGGAGAAATTACTGCACAAGCAATTTATGAATTTTTTGAACAAGAACAAACTAAAGACTTAATTCAAAAATTGAAAGATGCTAATGTAAATATGGAAGCACAAGTGGGAGAAAACGAAGATAATAGATTTGAAGGTATGACATTTGTGCTTACAGGAGCTTTAGAAGAATATACTAGAGATGAAGCTGGAGAGATCATAGAAAATTTTGGTGGAAAAGTTTCAAGTTCTGTTTCTAAAAAAACAACGTATGTAGTTGCAGGAGAAGATGCAGGAAGTAAATTAGATAAGGCAAATCAATTAGGTGTACAAGTTATTGATGAACAAAAATTTAAAGAAATGATAAGTTAGAATATATGCAAGAAAGGAAATAGTCTAATGGAAGATAGAAAAGATTATTCATTTCAACAATTTTGGAAAGATTTAGACGACGGATATCAAATATATTTTGATTATATGGATATTAGATATCTAATTTACAAAATGCAGAAAAATTGTTATAAAAAGGAAATGATAACACAAAAACCAAAATGTGCATTACAGAAAAATGAAATTATTACTTTAAAGAGAGTAAAAGAATTATTTGATTTTATGAGTAATTTTGAATATAAAGCGTTACAATAAAGGAGATTTTATGAAATCTGAGGTTGAAAGTCTACTTTTACAATATAAGGAAGAAGACAAGGATGGTTTATTAGAATATATTTCAAGTGTTATACAATCAAAAGGAGATAGATGGGAAAGAAGTACGCAAGGTGAAGATTGCGAATTAACACAAATGCTTATTTATGAATATGTTACTTCTCTGGAAAAAATATCAGGAGGAAGACTTTCTTCTAAGTTTCTAGTAGATAAAATGGCAAGAAATTTGCATACACTTAGATATGGTAATTTTAGAGAAGGAAAAGATGATAGCATTCAGTATGGAAATCAATCTGTTACTTCAAGAAATTATAACATGTCAAGACCAGGTGCACATACAATACAAGTTAGTTTAGATGATGAATTATCACAAGCTGTAGTTTTGTTTGACGGAAGTCAGAAAACTGAAGATGGAAAAAAATTGAATGGAATAAATCTTAATGATTTAGATGATATAAGACATACAATATTTCATGAATGGACACATGTTATGGAAAAATCTTTAATTCCAAGAAGAGAACTTAATCCAGATGAAATAATTTATAAAGAAGGAAATTCAACATACATAAATGCTTCAGCCAGTGCGGATTTTGATGATTTAGGTTATTATTTAGAATATATAGCTTATGCACAAAATAATACAGAAAATCCAGTTGCATTTGGAGGGGTTTCTACAATAGAAATAAATCCTCAAAAATCTTCTAGGAGAATAATGCATAATCAAATAAGTGAAGGATTTACCGATTATGTTTCAAGACTTGTTATGAATCAGGTTGGAAGACAAGTAAAAGATCCTAGTAGATATGAAAATCAAGTTGAATTAGCTAAAAAAGTATTTGAATCTAGAGAAATTGAAAGTACAATTACAGATTACATAACAGCACCATATAAAATAATTTCTGAACTTGAAAAAGGAAAGATTCATGGAAAAGACTTATTACATTATTATCAATATATTGAATCTATGTTAAGTTATGTTGATAGAACTGCCACAAGATATATGGGAAAAGATGCAGACATATTAAAGCAACAAGTCGAAGAATTTTGGAAAAATCCACCTACAAGAGAAGATGCAGAAAATTTTATAGGTACTACCTTTAATAAAATGAGTGAAAACAGTCAAGAATTTGCAAAACAAGATAAAAGCAGAATTCATGATGCGTTTTATAATGTAATTTATTTTCCAACAATAAAAAAAGAATATGTGAATGAAATAGAAAATCATTATAGGATTATACAAACACCACCAGGACATACTGAATCTGCTGTAGAAGGGAATAACACTACTCCGTCAAGCAGAGATGATGGTGATGAAAGATAAAATATTCTAACAAATGTAAATAATTTTATTATTTACATTTATTTTTTTGAAATTATATGTAATACAAAAGAGTGCGTATTTGACAAATGAACAAAATCTGTTTAAAATATATAAAGAGTAAGCTGAATAGTCGCTGACGGATACCGCAAGGTTCCGTGAGAGGAAAGTCCGGGCTCCATAGAGCAATGGTGCTAGATAACGTCTAGTGAGGGAGACCTTAAGGAAAGTGCAACAGAAAATTACCGCCACTTTTGTGGTAAGGTTGAAAAGGGGAGGTAAGAGCTCACCGGAGAAATAGTGATATTTCTTGTTCGTGTAAACCCCACCTGGAGCAACATCACTCATAAGTAAGAAGGTAAAAAACTGCTCGTTTCTTCTTATGTGGGTAGATGGCTTGAGATATATAGTGATATATATTCTAGATAAATGGCTATTCAAGACAGAACCCGGCTTATAGACTTACTTAATATCATCCCAATAAGGTAATACCTTGTTGGGATGTTTTTTTATATTATAGGAAAGTTCTCCGAATTTCCTATAATATAAAGGCTTCGCCAAATTTGCACACAAATTTTTTAA
>CANQPZ010000065.1 GCA_947625895.1 uncultured Clostridia bacterium
AAGAGCAATATGACGGATAAAATTTATTCTAGAACTAAGATAAGAATAAGCAAAAAATATAAGATAATAATAGTAATAATTTTAATTATACTCATAATAAATATAATGATAACAAAAATAATAAATCCAATCTTTTCAAAGAAATGTATTTATTTAGCTAACGTTCTCCTTACACAAATTACAAATGAAGAGACAGAAAAAGTTATGCAAAACTATACATATAATGATCTAATTAATACTAGACAGGATTCAGAAGGAAATGTAACTTACTTAGAGTCAAATGTTATTTCAATAAATAAAATAAAATCAGAAATAGTAGGAAATATACAAAACAGATTTATAGAAAATAAGGAGAATCATGAAATAGGAATAAAATTAGGATCTCTTACAGGTAATAAAGCTCTTTCAACTGTTGGACCAACATTAAGAATTCAAGTAATACCTTCAGGAACAATATCAAGTACAATAGAAACAGAATTCTATGCTGTAGGAGTAAACCAATCAATACATAGAATATATTTAGACATAAAAAGTACAGTTAGCATATTATCACCATTTGAAAGCGTATCACAAACTATAGACAATAGAGTTTTATTATCAGAATCAGTTATTGTTGGAACAACACCAGAAAACTATTATAATATAGATGAAGTTTCATCTGATGAACAATTAAATTTTATACCTTAATAACAATCAAAAATAGAAAGAAAATACAGGCTATTTTACTGTATTTTCTTTTTTTATTTAATTTATTGACAATAAAAAATATTATAAATATAATCAAAGTAATTATAAGAAAGAATAGGAAGAAAAAACAAATGATAAAAACAAATGGTATGAAATTAATGGAATGCATAAATGAACTAGAGGAAATTGAAAGTATAGACACCAAGCTAACTTTCGCAATTTTTAGAAGTTCAGCATACAGCAAAATTGAAAGCATGGTTAATAAATTAAAACAAAGAATAGAAGAACAAATGAAAGCCAGCAAAATTTCAAATGATACTTATGATGCAAAAAACAAAGAAATGATAAAAAAATATGAAGACGAATTAAGAAAAATTTACGTAGAATATGAGAATAGTATCATTAATGTACAGCTGGAAATGCAAGAAGCTGAAAGTAATCAAAAAATTGCTATAGCAAATCTTAAGAAAATTAACGACATGAAAAATGAAGCATTGCAAAAACAAGAATACATAGAACAATTAATAAATAATCCAGAATTGCATAAGCAATATACAAATAAAGTAGATGCATATATAGAAAAATTTAATAATTACAATAAAATAATTGATGAATGTTTAATTGAAACAGAACTGGTTAGACAAGAATTTTTAAGAACTCTTGATGAAGTTGATATTATTGACGAAAATAATCAACTTACAACAAAAAATGAAAGTTTCTTCCAAGGATTAATTAATAAAATCAAATCTCTTTTTAGCAATAAAAAGTCATATGAGACACAATTTGTAAATCCTACAGAAGAAAACATAACTAAACTTGAAAACGAGAATGTTGAAAGAATAAAAGAAGTAAGCAGAAAAAATGTGAAGTTTTTAGCAACAATAATAGTAATGAAGAAAAAAATAAATCAATACTTCAATTTAACTGCAGAAAGGGGCTAAAATGTTAGATGATTTAGATATAGCCTTTATAGAGGGCGGAATGGTTGATTTAAAATCATATGATATTAATATGCTTTTTGATAAATTAGAAAAGATAAGAGAACTTAGAACTAAAAAATTAGAAGAAGTCAAAAAAATAATTAACGATATAAAAAGTGAAAAAATTAATAATTGAAAGGAGAAAAAAGTATGGGCATGTTAGAAAAGATACCAGAGCTTGCAGGTACAATGAAGAAAGATTTTAGTAAGGACTTTTGGGATTCATTTATAGATAATTATAATGGTATTAACGCACTTGATTATGTTCAATTTATGATGGGAGGTATGATAACTCCTAGAAGTACAAACGCCACAAGTGAAATGTCACAGTATTTAGCACTGTACATTAAATTTTTGACATCCACGGCATCATTTGCAGGAATGTCTGATCCTGAATCTAGTATTTCAAAATTAGATGTTGCAGCAACTACACTAGGAGAATTAAAGAAACAAGATCCAAATGCTTATGAAGATTATTTAAATGCAACGGCAGAAGGAGATGAAACTACTCAAAAGAAAATTATGTTTGATTTCTTAACAAGTACTGAAACTGGAAAAGATGTTGCGAACTTGATGACAGTAATTCCTGAAACAGTACAAAAGATGACAGACTTAGGAGTATCATTAGAAAATAGTAATATTTCTTCTCCTGAACAACTTCAAGATTATCAAGATATTATGCAAAAAATGGCTGAACTTCAAAATTCTATAAATGAATATAATGAAAAATATAACACACAGGAACAAACAATGAATAATGGTACTATACAACAAGATAGTGAGATGGAATCAAATCAACGTGCAATTTATGAAAAATCAGAAATTGCTGTTGATAAAAATTTAGCTCCAGAAAATGCAAAATCTCAAAGTTTACAACACGGACAAGAATTTGAACAAGCAGGACAAGAAGTAGGAGACGAAGAATTAGCTAGTGCTGAAAAAGTTGCTAAAGAAAGAGAAATTTCAACTGAGAATGGAGCAGTTTCACTTGTAATGGGTAATTCAGAAAAAGTTAAAGTAACAATAGAACCTTACATAGAAGGCGATCAGGCATCAAGAAATGCAATGGAAGAAAACAGTAGACAAGCAAACGAAAAACAACAAGATACACAACTAGAATCAGATACAAAAGAAAAATAAAAAAATAGAAAAATAAACTCTAAAATTTATATTTTAGAGTTTATTTTTTTATGAATATAGATAAAATATAGATAATTTTAAATTTTCGTAAATGTTCCAAATAATAAATATAAAAAAGAATTACCGAAAATGTTGACAATTTCCAAAGATTGTATTAAAATGGTAAAGCATTGTATGTGAATATAAATTTATGATTTTACTTCTCCCCGGTGGTAAAAGAGTAAATTATATATAAATAAAAAATTTGAATGGAGGGTAATTATTACCATGAATAATACAACATATAGCGCAAAGAAAAGTGAAATAGAAAGCAAATGGTATGTTATTGATGCTTCAGGAAAACCTCTAGGTAGAGTTGCAACAGAAGCAGCAAAATTATTAAGTGGAAAACATAAACCAACATACACACCTACAATAGATACAGGTGATCACGTAATTATTATAAATTGCAAAGATGCAGTTCTTACAGGAAAAAAATTAGATCAAAAAATTTATAGACATCATTCAGGATACATTGGTGGAATGAAAGAAACATCAGCAAGAGTTATGATGGAAAATACTCCTGAAAAAGCAATGATGTTAGCAATAAAAGGAATGCTTCCACATACAAAATTAGGAAGACAAATGATCAAAAAATTAAGAGTATATAGTGAAGGCGATCATGAAAATGCTGCACAAAAACCAGAAGTATGGGAGGTAAAATAGATGGCTAAGAAATCTGAAAAAATAGAATTCTGCGGAACAGGTAGAAGAAAAAAATCAATAGCTAGAGTTAGATTAGTTGAAGGTAAAGGAAACATTACTGTAAACGGAGAAACTCTTGATGAATATTTCGGATCTGAAATATTAAAAGTTATAGTAAACCAACCATTAACAGTTACAAATACTGTTGGAAAATATGATGTTATATGCAAAGTTCAAGGTGGAGGATATACTGGTCAAGCTGGAGCTATCAGACATGGTATAGCTAGAGCTTTATTAGAAGCAAACGGAGAATACAGAGCAGCTTTAAAATCAAACGGATTCTTAACAAGAGATCCTCGTATGAAAGAAAGAAAGAAATACGGACTTAAAAAAGCTAGAAAAGCTCCACAATTTAGTAAGAGATAATTTTATATTATGGAAAAAGTTACTTGTTTTTCAAAAACAAGTAACTTTTTTTGCCTTTATGCATAAATTTCAACAAAAAGTTGCACTTCTTTACAATAGATTATATAATATATGCATATTTTAAAGAGAAGGGAAAATGAAAATGGAAGAAAAAAAAGAAATGAATGTACCAGAAGAGTACAAACCAATATCACCTATAGGATATATAGGATATAGTATTTTATTTGCATTACCTTTAATTGGTTGGATTTTTGTTCTAGTATTTGGACTAAGTAAAAACGGAAATAAAAATAGAAAAAATTTAGCAATGGCTTACATAATTATTTGGGTAATTACAATAGTTCTATCTATAATAGGATGGGTTGTTTTAGGAGATGCAATTTTTGATATTTTGCATAATGCTTATGTAGCTTAATTAAAAAAGGAGCATGCATAATAAGTATGAAGTTGTCAATTAAAAGTAGACAATAAAAAAGCAACTTACTTAAATCCCAGTTCAGTTCTATACTGAATTG
>CANQPZ010000066.1 GCA_947625895.1 uncultured Clostridia bacterium
GGTGGTCGCTATAGGGCTCGAACCTATGACCCCCTGCTTGTAAGGCAGATGCTCTCCCAGCTGAGCTAAGCGACCATACTTCTGTCAGTATTGCTGACATGACTTAGTATACTAGATTTTGAGATTATTGTCAATATATTTTTTAAAAAACTTAAAAAAATAAATTATAAAAAATTCAAATTTAAGGTTGCAATACAAGCTGATAACAGATATAATTCCTTACATGGGGATGGGAGGAGTGCATTATGAGTAAAATGAAAAAACATATTGTTTTTATATTAGTTTTAGTAATAATATTAGTGTCAATTCTGGGAATTGTATTGTACAATAAGGAACATGATATAACTGAGGTATCTTCTTCAGATTCAGAACCTATATTAGAAATATCTAATTTTAAAGATAAACTTCAAGAAAGTGGCATTATAATTGAAGAAGAAAATGATAGCTCAGATCCATCTGCAATTGGAGCTTCAGAAGGAAAAGTATATACAATTCAAGAACAGCAAGTTCAAGTATATAAATATGATTTAAATAGCACAGATGAGTTAACAGTTTCAAACATTAAAAGTGCTTCAGAAAAAGGAAAAATTATTTTGTCAAAACTAGATAATATAGAATTATCTGTAATTTATAATAAGGGATTGATATTAATAACAAATTTTGAAGACCATCCTAGTAAAGAAAAAATTATTGAAATTTTTAAGAGTTTATAAAAGATTCCTTAAGGAATCTTTTTTTAAAGGATAATTAAATGAAAAAAAGATTTGTAGTAATAAGTGTAATTGTTTTAATTTTAGTTTTAGTTTTTGGAATTATATATTTAAGAGATAAAAACAAAGTAATAGTTTATGAAAATACTTATACAGAAGATGTATCAAATGTAGAAGATAGTGAAGATAAAACTATAAGCATAAATGTGGTTGGAGACTTAATGTGTCATAGTACTAACATGTGGGATGCTTATAATAATAAATCAGATACCTTTGATTTTTCATATGTTTTTGAAAATATAAAAGATGAAATTGCTGATGCAGATATAACAGTTGGAAATTTAGAAACAACTTTTGCAGGTGAAGAAGCCGAATATAGTGGATTCCCAAGATTCAACACTCCAGAAATATTTGCTAAAAATTTAAAAGATATAGGTATTGATGTTGTTTCTACTGTAAATAATCATTGCTTGGATAAAGATTATGAAGGACTTGAAAGAACTATACTTGAACTTGATAAAGTGGGATTAGCACATATGGGAACATATACTACTGAAGAAGATAGTGAGCAAATTTTAATTAAAGATGTTAAAGGAATAAAAATAGCTTTTCTAGCATATACAGGAAATACTAATGATATACCAATTCCTGAAGATAAACCATTTTGTGTCAATATGAGAGAAGAAGAAAAAGTAAAAAAAGATATAGAAAAAGCGAAGTCTTTAGGTGCAGATTTAATTTGCGTTAATAATCATTCTGGAACAGAATATAGTTTAACTCCAAATGAAACACAAAAATATTGGACTGATTTTTTCTTCTCACAAGGTGTTGATATAATTCTTGATTCACATCCACACGTATTAGAACCATATGAATTGAGAGAAATAAAATTAGAAGATGGTACGACTAAAGAAGGGTTTGTAATTTATTCATTAGGAAATTTTGTATCTGGGCAAAATCAACCTCATACTCAGGATGCTATAATATTAAATCTTAATATTACAAAAAGTGGAGAAACTGGAAAAATAAGATTTAATAGTATAAAATATATTCCAACATATATGGATAATACGTACTATAAAAGATGTGGTCATAGATTTAAAATTTATAATATAGAGGAAGAAATTGAGAAATATGAATCTGGAGATACATCAATAGGAGAAACTTTATATAATACTTTAAAATCATCTTTAATTTCAATAGAAAGTATACTTGGAGAAGAATATATAAGAAATTAAATTTTTAAGAAAGGAGTAACATATGAAAGAAGAATTTATAAAATTATTAAGAGATACAAATAGAGAAGGAATAGAAGATCTTATTCAATTTTTAGAAAAAACAGACTTTTTTAAGGCACCTGCAAGCACAAGATATCATGGAAACTATGAAGGTGGTTTAGTTGAACATAGTATGAAAGTATATGAGATTTTAAAAAGTAAAGTTAGTAATTCATCTCTAGAGTTAAATGTGTCTGATGATACTGTTATTTTAGTAGCATTATTACATGATATCTGTAAAACAAATTACTATAAAGTTGATTATAGAAATGCAAAAAATGAAAGAGGAGAGTGGGAGAAAGTTCCATATTATACTACAGATGATTCAATTCCTTATGGACATGGTGAAAAATCAGTTATGATGATTACTGAATATATGAAATTAACAAGCGAAGAAAAATATGCTATACGTTGGCATATGGGATTTACTGAACCAAAAGAATTATATGGAACAATAGGATTAGCATATAAAAAATATCCATTAGCATTGTTATTGCATGAAGCTGATTTAGAAGCAACTTACTTCTTTAATACATAAAAAAATCTTCAATATTAATATTGAAGATTTTTATTTTTATTTAAATAATTGTTTCATTTTTTCTGAAGCATTTTTCTTTAGTTCATTTGTTTTTACTATATCAAATTCAAAATTTTTACCACATTTTTTTAAAACGTCTCCATCTTTTAAAAATGGTGGCAATGTACATGTTTTTACTTCAAACATTTTATGTGTCTGTCTATTTTCTAAAATCGTAAAATTACCTTCTTGCCTGTCTACAACATAGTATTGAATATTTTCTAGTACTTGTTTTAATTCTTTGAGAAAATTTGAATTTGATTTTTCTAAGTTTTGATTTAAATTGATATTTATATCCATACATTTTTTATACTAGAAAAAAGCTTTTTAAATATAGCATAAAAAAATATAATAATCAAGATTCACTAATAGTCATAGCTTGACATTACAAAACATATGTTTTACAATGACTACATTAGGAGAGAAATATGGAAAAAAGATTTTTACATATTGATGTTAATAATGCTTTTTTATCATGGACAGCAGTTGAACGATTAAAAGCAGGAGAAACAATCGATTTAAGAAACATTCCATCAGTTGTTGGTGGAGATGAATCAAAAAGAAGAGGAATCGTTGTTGCTAAAAGTAATGTTGCTAAAAAATTTGGAATAAAGACAGCTGAGCCAATTTATATGGCAAGAAAGAAATGTCCAAGTATAGTTGTTGTACCTGCAAATCATGAAGTATATAGAAGATATTCTGACGAATTGTATAAATTATTTTTAAAGTATACAGAAAAAGTTGAAAGATTTTCTATTGATGAGTGTTTTTTAGATTTAACTGGATATTTAAAACCTAATGAAGACATAGTTAAAATTGGAATAGAAATAAAAGAAAAAATAAAAAATGATTATGGTTTTACTGTTAATGTTGGAGTTTCAGATGATAAAATCTTAGCAAAAATTGCATCTGATTTTGAAAAGCCAGATAAATTACATACATTATTTAAATCAGAGATACAAACAAAATTATGGTCATTACCAATTTCAGATTTATTTATGGTAGGAAAAAAATCAGTACCAAAATTAAATAATATGGGAATTAAAACAATTGGAGATTTGGCAAATACAGATAAAAATGTAATTATGAAAGCTTTTGGAAAATATGGATACATGATTTGGAGATATGCTAATGGAGAAAGTAATGAAGAAGTAAATTATTTGCCAGAAAAGCCAAAAGGAATAGGTAATAGTTACACAATACCATATGATGTGGGAAACATAGATGACCTGCAAGCTATACTTGTGGAATTAGTTGAAAAAGTAGCTTATAGGTTAAGAAAAGAAGATATGTATGCAACTGTTGTAAATGTTCAGCTTAAAAATAACAATTTTAAAACAGTATCACATCAAAAGAAATTAGATGTAAGAACAGACACAACAAAAGATATATTAGATGCAGCTAAAGAACTTTTAAAAGAATTATATAATGGAGATTTAATTAGATTAATTGGTGTCAGAGTTGATGGACTAGTTGAAAAAAACGAAATGCAGTTATCAATGTTCGATATGCCAGAAAATACTAAAAATAAAAAAATTGATGAAGCAATGGATAAAATTAAAGAAAGGTATGGAGATAAAATTATTTCAAGAGCCACAGATTTAAAGAGTAACACAGACATTAATTAAATCATATTATGTATTAGTATGGAAGTTTGGAGGTGCAAATATGGAACCACAAGTTACAATTTGCTGTGGCAAA
>CANQPZ010000067.1 GCA_947625895.1 uncultured Clostridia bacterium
GGTTTTAGTATTAGTCAACAAAGTTTAACATATAAAGGTATAACAATAAAAGTTGAATCTAGTAAATCGATTAAAGAACTATATATGTATACAAAATCTAGATCAAATGATACATATTTGCTTTTCTACCAATATAGTGGTGGAAGCTTTAGATCAAAGAACTTTTTTATTTCTAATAAAAGATTATCAACAAGTGCTACGACTGGCTTAAGAGTAATGGCCGTATACGAGGATGGTCAAAGAGAAACGAATGTTGTAACAGTTCCTTCATTACCTTCAGCGCCTACACCAACACCTTCTCAGACAACTTCACCAAGACCATCACCAACACCTTCTCAGACAACTTCGCCAAGACCATCATCAACACCATCAACATTACCAACACCAACGCCAACGCCAACAACTCCAGATCCGACAAAGAGCGCAGGTGCTCAAAAAGTTGAAGAAAAAATTAATAAAGTTATAGAAGAAAAATCGTTGAAATCTGATGATAAGGTATATTTTTTAGATACAGCAGATGTTGACAAACAAACAATTAATGGAAGAGAAGTGGATAAGGCTAAAGCTAGTGATTGTATAATTCTTGAAAGTGGTGGAAGATTTGGAATGATAGATACTTCTATAAATAAAAGCGGTTATAAAAGGATGGCAACAAGAGTTTTAGCATATCTAGAAGCTTTAAATGTAACAGAATTAGATTTTGTTTTAATTACTCATGCACATGGTGATCATACTGGTTGTTACCCAGCTATAAGCGAAAAAATAAAAATTAACCATCTATACATTAAGAAAAGAGAAACAAAGGGTGAGTATAATAAAGTAATAAGGGCAGCTGATGCACAAGGAACTACAAAACATTTTGTTACATCTGATGAAAACACCAGAATAGTATTTGGAGACTTTAATATTAAATTATACAATAGAAAACAAAGAATACCTCAAAAATCAAATGGTGAAGATAAAAAAACAGCATCTGGAGAAACGATAAATGAAAATGTAAATTCTATTGTAGCACTTGCTACTATTCGTGATAAAAAAATTGTTTTCACTGGAGATGTAGGAAATTACGAAGTTAATGGTGGTGATGTTACAAATGCAGAAAATACAGCTGCAAGAAATATCGGAAAAGTACATGTCTATAAAGCGTCTCATCATGCTTATTATGCAAAAAATAACAGTGTGACTGCTCTAAGTTATTATAAACCAAAATATGCAGTTATTACTAATACTAGTACACGTGATGGTACTAGCCCAACCAAAACTAGATTAAGAGATAGAGGCGTAACAAATAATCATATTTATTGTAGTGGTGATGGAACAGTAATATTAAATATTACTAGAACAGGAACTCTTAAATTTGGACAAATAGCAAAAGACGATAATATTAATTTTGATACATAGAAAGTAGAAGGAAAAAGTTATGGGATTTATTAAGGAATTTAAAGAATTTGCGTTAAAAGGAAACGTAATGGATATGGCAATAGGTCTTGTTATTGGATCTGCATTTCAATCAATTATTAAATCTTTGGTAGAAGACATTATAATGCCATTTACAGCAATATTTACTGGAAATGTAGATTATACGAATTGGGTAATACAGGTTTCTAATGTTAATATAAAAATAGGATCTTTCCTTACTGCAGTAATTAATTTCTTGATAATAGCACTTTCAATTTTCATAGCTTTAAAATGTATAATAAGAATTAATAAAAGACTAGAAAACATGAACAAGGAAGTTGAAGGAAAACTTGAAAGAAAGTTTGGAAAGTCAAAGAGACAAAAAGAATGTGTTGAACCAGAAACGAAAGTATGCCCACATTGCTTATCAGAAGTGAAATATAAAGCAACAAGATGTCCATATTGTACTTCAGAATTAGAAGTTGAAAAAGTAAAATAAAGTTTAAAAGAAACATACTAAAATTTAGTATGTTTCTTTTTTTTGTGTAAATAATAAGAATAAGGGGGAATTATGGACTACAGATTTACAGAAGCTGCTAAAGAAGTTCTTAAAACATCTGAAAACTTTGCACAAGAAATGGGACATACATATGTTGGAACAGAGCATCTTTTTTATGGATTAGTAAAATCAGATATAGGAGTAGTAAGTGACATATTAAAAGATTTTAAAATAGATCCTAATACTTTATATAAAATGATAGAGGAGATAATTGGAAGAGGAGAAACTGAAGAAGAGATAAAAGGATATACACCTAGATTAAATCATGTTCTAGATAATGCTTATATTGAGTCAAAAAAACTTTTATCAGAATACATTGGAACAGAACATTTACTAATTGCTTTGCTAAATGATAAAGAATGTATAGCCTCAAAATTAGCATATGATATTGGAATTGATTCTGAGAAAATATTGAAAAAGGTTTATAAATCAATTTATTCTTATTCAGAACCTACTAAGTCTGAAATAAAATCTAATACGGTTGAGTTAGATAAATATAGTGTTGATTTTATTAAACTTGCTAAAGAAGGTAAATTTGATGGTGCATATGGAAGAGAAAAAGAAACAAAAAGAGTACTTGAAATCTTAAATAGAAGAAATAAAAATAATCCTTGTTTAATTGGTGAGGCTGGTGTAGGAAAGACTGCTATTATAGAAGGATTAGCAATGAAAATTGTAAAAGGAGATATTGAAGATTCTTTTAAAAATAAAAGAATAGTGAGTCTAGATTTATCACAATTACTTGCTGGAAGTAAATATAGAGGAGACTTTGAAGAACGTTTTAAAAAATGCATTAATGAAGTAAAAGAAGATAAAAATGTTATTTTATTTATCGATGAAGTTCATATGATTGTTGGTGCAGGGGCAGCTGAAGGGGCGATTGATGCAGCTAATCTTCTAAAACCATTGCTTGCTAGAGGAGAAATACAATTAATAGGAGCGACTACTTTGGAAGAATACAGAAAATATATTGAAAAAGATACTGCTTTAGCTAGAAGATTTCAACCAGTCATAATTAAAGAACCAAAAGAAAAAGATGCAATTGAAATATTGAAAAAAGTTGCTAAAAACTATGAGAAATTTCATGAAGTAAAAATAACTGAAGGAGCAGTTGAGTCTGCAGTAAAGTTGTCTATAAAATATTTACCAGAAAAGTATTTACCAGATAAAGCAATTGATTTAATTGATGAAGCGGCTACAAGAGTTAAAATGCAAGATAAATTAAAAGAAGTAACATCTAAAGACATTGAACTAATTGTTTCTGACTTAACTCAAATTCCAATAAAGAATTTAACTGAAGAAAAATTAGAAAAGTTGATTAATATTGAAAGCAGACTAAATGAAAGAATTATAGGACAGCAAGAAGTTGTAAAAGAAGTAGTTAAAACATTAAAAAGAGGTGCTATAAAAATAAAAAATTCTAATAGACCTATTGGTTCGTTTTTATTCCTAGGTCCTACAGGTGTTGGAAAAACAGAACTTGCTAAAGTTATTTCTGAAGAATTTTTTGAGAGCGAAAAAAATCTTATTAGATTAGACATGTCTGAATATATGGAGCCAAACTCTGTTTCTAAAATAATCGGAGCTCCACCTCGGTTATGTTGGTTTTGATAATGGACGTTCTTTAGTGGAAAAAGTGAGAAGAAAGCCCTATTGTGTTGCTCTTTTTGATGAGATAGAAAAAGCGAATCAAGATGTATTAAATCTTTTGTTGCAAATTTTAGAAGATGGAAAATTAACCGACTCAAATGGAGTGGAGGCAACGTTTCAAGAAACGCTTATTATTTTAACTTCTAATATAGGGGCAGACATAATTAATGGAAAAAATGGAATAGGTTTTAGGAAAAATAATAATGAAATAAGGAAACAAGATGTCCTAGATGAATTAAAAAAGTATTTTAGACCAGAATTATTAAATAGAATAGATGAAATTTCTATATTTAATCATTTGTCAAAAGAAGACATGCATAAAATATTTAAAATTAAATTAAAAGAATTAAAAGATGTTTTAAAAGAAAAGAATATTGATATAAATGTTTCAGAAAATTTAGAAAAATATATTATAGAAAAATCTGATTATTATAAATCAGGCGCCAGAACAATTAGAAGAGATGTTGAGCAAAATATTGAAGATATTGTGGTAAATGAGATGATAAACAATGGGATAAAAGATAATCATGTTTTTAATTTAGATTATGATGAGAAAAATGGAATTTTTATAAGATGATTAATTTTTTTTATAACTAAAAGCGGAGCACTAA
>CANQPZ010000068.1 GCA_947625895.1 uncultured Clostridia bacterium
TAACATAGAAATGAAAACTTTTATAGCAACTTATCTTTTAGATAAAGAAAGTAAGCTTTTGACAACAGATAAGCCAATGGTAGAAAAAATAAAAGACACTATAGAAGATGTTTTTGATAAAGCAAATGACTATGAAAGAATCAAAGAAAAATTAATAGGAGAAACTTTTGAATATAGACCAGAATTTGCCTATATTATTAATGGAATCTTAATGCGATATGAAAAGTATCCTGACTTAATAAGATTTTTAAAATCAAACACAGGATTAATTACTTCTACATTTGAAAAAAGTGGAACGCGCAATTTAAGAATTTTAAAGCACGCATTAGCTGATTTCAAAAAAGTATTTGATATGGTTACTACATCATATCCAAATACAAACTACTACTACAATTTTAAAAGCGAATATAGATTTTTCAAATTTATAGAACTATTTGTAAGAACAAGAATTTTCGATATGAAAACCTTTAAGAGAGACATGGAAGATATAATAAATACAATAGATACAAGTAACCTTCCAGGATACAAAAGGTTACTTACTGAAGAATATTGGAAAATTTCTGATGATGAGTTCCCAAAAGTTGTAGAAGATGTTTTAGATACAGTCAAAAACGGTAAACTTAATTTAATTGATATAGTAAAAATGTATGCATATTTTATGTATTTCTTAAACAAGGATTTAATTTTATATGATGAAGAAACTTTAAAAAGTATATTTTTAAATGGATTAAATATTGCATCAGTGACTTCAAGTTATTGTGAAAATCCAGAAGAGGAATTAGATGCAATATATGTAGAAGACAATAGCTTTGATATGAAAGAAATCCTTGAAAGATTTAATGAATTAAACGTACAATTAAAAGATAAAATGTATAAAGAAAAAGCTGAGGACATATTTAAAAATATTCCTATGAAAATGGAAATATTCTATGACAGATTTGATAAAGAATGTATGGATGTACCAATATTTAAATACAGTGATCCATATTCTATTTTCCAAAGAATATCTTGTGCAAGTAATGAAGACATAGTTATAATAAAAGAAAAATTAGTAACAAGAGCAAATAAAAATAAAGCAGTTGTAGTTCAAGAACAAGAAAATATGTATAAACTAAAACAAATAATAGATGATTATGTTTCTGATAAGCAAACTACAATAAAAACAGTTATTTTAGAGGAATTTTCAAAAGCTATAGACTTTATAATTAATCTATCTAAAAAAGAAGATGATGTATAAATTTTAACTGCTATGCTCATTTTAAAAATTTAATAGTAGGAGATATGGATGAATAAAAAATGGAGAATAAAAGAAGAAACGACAAATAAAGCAGAAGAAATTGCAAGTAAATATAATTTAAACTCCATTACAGCAAAAATAATTTCTAAAAAAAATCTAACAGACCAAGAAATTGAAAAATATTTAAAACCAACAAGAAAAGATTTTTATGATCCATTCTTAATGCCAGATATGGACAAGGCAATTGATAGGATTTGCCTAGCAATAAAAAACAATGAAAAAATAATTATATATGGAGATTATGATGCAGATGGAATTACCAGTACCACAATTTTAAAAAGATTTTTTAAAGACAGAGGTATAAATATTGATACATACATTCCTAACAGGTTAGATGAAGGATATGGATTAAATAAAGAAGCAATAAAAAATATCGCTAAAAATGGTTATAAACTAATAATTACAGTAGATTGTGGGATAACAGCTATTGAAGAAGTAGAGCTTGCAAAAGAACTTGGAGTTGATGTTGTAATAACAGATCACCATGAAACAATAGAAAACTTACCAAATGCAGTTGCTGTAGTAGATTGCAAAAGAAAAGATAGTAAATATCCATTCAGTCAGCTTGCAGGTTGTGGGGTTGCTTTTAAATTAATTCAAGCATATTCTCAAAAAATGAATATAAATGAAAATGAAAGCTTAAAATATTTGGATATTGTATGTATAGGAACAATTTCAGATATAGTGCCATTGGTAGATGAAAATAGAGTAATTGCAAAACTTGGACTAATGTTAGTCAAACAAACTAAAAATCTCGGATTAAGAGAAATTTTAAAAGTAACAGGATTTAAAAAATTGGATTCTTATGCAATATCTTTTGGAATATCACCAAGAATAAATGCCTGTGGCAGAATGGGACATCAAGAAATCGCACTACAATTATTTTTAACAGACGACCCTATTGAAGCACGAAACCTTGCAAGTAAAATTGAAGAATACAATCGCATAAGACAAGAAACTGAAAAGAAAATTTATGAAGAAGCCAAAGTACTTGCAGAAAAAGAATCAAATAATCCATGTATTATTTTAGGAAAAGAAAATTGGCATCACGGAGTTATAGGAATAGTTTCTTCAAAAATAACAGAAAACTACTATAAACCTAGTATATTGTTATGCTTTGAAGGAGAAAGTGCTAAAGGCTCTGGAAGAAGCATTAATGGATTTGATTTACACGAAGCAGCCATAAAATGTAGCGAACATTTAAAAAATTTTGGTGGACATAGTATGGCAATTGGACTATCATTAGATATAAAAGATTTTAACGATTTTAAAAATCAATTTAACAAATATGCTTCATCAAAAATCACAGAAGAATTAGCACCAGAAATCTTAATAGATGAAGTAGTTACAGAAAAAGATTTAACCATACAAGCTATAAAGGAATTAAGTCTATTAGAACCATTCGGCGAAGCTAATGCACAGCCTGTGGTAATGATGAGAGACCTAAAAATAGTATCAATTAGGACATTATCAGAAGGTAAACATTTAAAATTAACATTAAAAAGTGATAATAATTTGCTTGATGTCATTGGATTTAATTTAGGAAGTTTTGCAGATGAGTTTCAAATTGAAGATAAAATTGATGTAGTTGGTAATTTAGAAATAAATAGCTTTAATAATATTGACAAAATACAAATAAACCTTAAAGATTTAAGAAAATCAATTTAACATAAATCGATTTTTAATATACTTGGGTTTGCAGTAGTTGGAAGGAGGATATGTTAGATTTAAGGCTAACATTAGCTAACAAAAATGGCAGAAGTCGAAGAAAAATATTTAAAAGACATAATACAAGAAACTAAAAAACACAATAAAAGATCAGATAGCAAGCTCATAACTAAAGCATATAATTATGCAATTGAACACCATGGAGATCAAAAAAGAAAATCAGGTGAACCATATATAGTTCACCCTACTCAAGTTGCGTATATATTATCTACTCTTGGATTAGATGACGCAACTATTTGCGCAGCTTTAATGCACGATTTAGTTGAAGATACAGATGTAACGTTAGAAGACTTAAAAACAGAATTTAGTGAAGAAATTGCAGAAATGGTAAATGGCGTAACTAAATTAGGAAAAATTAATTATGTCAGTGCAGAAGAAGAACAAGTTGAAAATTATAGAAAAATGTTTTTAGCAATGGGTAAAGATATTAGAGTAATTTTAATAAAGCTATCAGATAGACTTCACAATATGAGAACTTTGAAATACTTATCTAGAGACAGACAAATAGCAAATGCAAAAGAAACACTTGAATTATATGCACCTCTTGCCAATCGATTAGGAGTTTACTCTTTAAAATGGGAACTTGAAGATTTGGCTTTTAAATATTTGTACCCAGAAGAATTTAGAGAACTTGTTGAAGGAATTAACAAAAAAAGAGAAGAAAGATTAAAATTTATTGATGCAATTACAGAAGAAATAAAAGTAAATTTGAAAAAAGAACATATAGTAGCTGAAATTACAGGAAGAGCAAAACACTTTTATTCAATTTATAGAAAAATGCAAAGAGATAACAAAACTTTAGACCAAATTTATGATTTATTTGCATTAAGAATTTTAGTAAACTCAGTAAAAGATTGTTATGCAGCACTTGGAGTAGTACATGAATTATATACACCAATGCCAGGAAGATTTAAAGATTATATATCTGTTCCAAAACCTAATATGTATCAATCATTACACACAACTTTAATTGGACCAAAAGGTACACCATTTGAAGTGCAAATTAGAACTTATAATATGCATAGAATCGCTGAATTTGGTATTGCTGCACACTGGGCTTACAAAGAGCAAAGCTTTTTAAAAGGCAAAAAGGAAAATGTCACAGTTACTGAGGACAAGCTATCATGGCTTAGAGAAAGCTT
>CANQPZ010000069.1 GCA_947625895.1 uncultured Clostridia bacterium
ACAAGAGTTGGTGCTTCTGATGATTTAAGTATGGGACAAAGTACATTTATGGTTGAAATGACAGAAGTTGCAAACATTCTTAAGAATGCAACAAAAAACAGTTTAGTAATATTAGATGAAATAGGAAGAGGAACATCAACATATGATGGATTAGCTATTGCATGGGCAGTTGCAGAATATATTGCAGATATTGATAATATTGGATGCAAAACATTATTTGCAACACATTATCATGAACTAACAACCTTAGAAGAAAAATTAGATGGAGTAAAAAATTATCAAGTTGCAGTAAAAGAAAAAGGAGAAGATGTAATATTCCTTAGAAAAATAATTCCAGGAGGAACTGACGAAAGCTATGGTATTCACGTAGCTAAGCTTGCAGGAGCTCCAAATAAAATGATAACTAGAGCAAATGAGATATTGAAAACTTTAGAAAAGAAAGTTAAAATAAAAGAGAAGCAAGAAGAGAAAGAAATGAAAAAACAAGTCTCTGGACAGTTAGATATGTACAATTATAAGTTAGCAGATCTTGCTACAGAACTAGATAAGATTAATATTAATGAGTTAACACCAATAGATGCATTAAATACAATTGTTAAATTAAAAGAAAAATTAAATTAGGAGATTATTAAAATGAATAAAACAAAAGAAAAGAAAAAAATATTACCTAAAGTAATTATTGCAATTATTATATTAATAATTGTTGCATTTGTTGCTACTTATATATTGCATACTCAAAAACTTTTACCAAGCCAAATGGAAAATTTCTTAAAGCCAATGCTCGAAAAAGTTGATAGCATTTTTGGAATAAAAGATGATGAAGAAAGCCCAAATAGCGAAAATACAACTGTAGAAAAGGAGCAAGAGCCATATACGATTATAAAAGTTCTTGATAAAAATAAATACAAAGATATTCAAATAGAAGAAATATTAAATCCTGAGACAATGATATTTGCAACATATACAGAGAAAACAACAGATGAAGTTTCATTAGTTAG
The DNA here is from genome assembly GCA_947625895.1 of uncultured Clostridia bacterium. Lineage (GTDB taxonomy): Bacteria > Bacillota > Clostridia > TANB77 > CAG-508 > UMGS1994. The sequence goes on from CANQPZ010000069.1 coordinate 999, forward strand.
AATCAATGAAAAATATGGATTAATTAGTAACAAAACAGGTGAAATAGTAGTAGAGCCTAGATATGTAAATATGTATTCAGATATAACAGAAGAAGATTATGAATATATAGTTGGAATGACAGATACAAAAACTGAAAGAATCAATTTAAGCACATTTGAAATTGAAGATTATGAAATGTCACCACATGGTGGAGGATCATTAAATTATTATGAACCAAATAAAAAAGAAGTCTACACAGAAGAATATGAATATACTCCTTATGAATCAAATAGTACAATTGTAAAAAGATTTAATAAAATAGGTACAACATTAGATTTGTGCTATGAAAAAGAAGAAGATGAAATGGAAGCTAGTTCTAAAGTTGGATATTTTAATGTAAAAACAGGAAAAATTGAAATAGAACCAGAATACGAAAATGGTACACAATTTATAAATAATGTTGCAGCTGTTAAGAAAGACGGTAAGGCATTTTTTATAAATGAAGATAATGAAAAAGTTTATGATTTAGAATTTGAAGATGCACAAAATATTCATAATGGAAATGCTTGGGTTAAAATTGATGGAAACTGGACATTAATTAAAATTAATGATAAAAATAAAGAAACAGAAGAAGTTGAAGAAGAAGTATCAGTTGATTGGAAAACAATATACACAGATTATTTATTAGATGGAAATTTAAAAGATTATGTTTCAGCACGTGGAACTTATCCTACAATTACATTTGTAGATTTAGATAATGACAAAATACCAGAGCTAATGTTTTATGATGGAATGGAAGGTGGTCCTAGAGACAATACAAGCTATGATGTTTATAGAATTAATAGCAATAATGAGGTAGAAAGAGTAGGACAAGTTTGGAATGGACCATTCAAAAGAATTGGATATAACAAGAAAAACGACACATATGCTTTTGAAACAGATCCTCTAGGGATATCTTACAATGAAGAAATGGTAACAATATATACAGAAAATGGATTAGAGGAAAAAATAACTGATATTGACAAAAAAGCTTATAGCTTAGAAGATGATGGATACGAATTAAAAGAAATAAAGTTAAATGAAACAACTTTTTCTGATACTTTTACAGACGAAACAAGGAAAGAGCATATAGAAGATGCAATTAACGAATACAAGACAATTGAAGAATTAATAAAATAATAGGAGGAATAAAAATGAAATGCCCAAAATGCAAAGAAGAAATTAAAGACGGTTCAGTTTTTTGTACAAATTGTGGTGCAAAATTAGTTGAAGAGAAAAAGACAAAAGCCGAAGAAAAGAAACCTGAATCAAAGAAAGTCGTAAAATCAGAACCTAAAGACAACCAAAAGAAAGTTGTAGTTAAGTCTGAGAAGAAAGACGAAACTCCTAAAACTAAAAAAGCTTCTCAAGACAAAAAGAAACTAGAAGAAATTAGAAAACAAGAAAAAATCAAAATGGAAGAAAAAATAAAGGAAGCTGAAAAACAAGAAGCAATAAGACAGGCAAAGCAAGAAGGAATAGAGCTTGAAATTATTGACAAAGAACCTGAAGAGCCAGAAAGAATTGAAACACCAAAAAGAAATGTTAAAGTTAAAGAAGAGAAGGTTAAAAAAGAAAAGAAGAAAAAAGTAAAAATAAAGAAAAATATTTTTCAAAGAATCTTCAATAAGCTTATATTTATGATTGTTGTTGCTGCAATTATAATTGGTGGAGTTTATTATTGCTATAAAAAACAATTATTACCAGACATAGTACAAGAACAAGTTAGAGATTTTGATTATAAACTACAAAATGTTATTAATTCATATAAAGATATAAAGAATGAAAATTACACAGGTAATACTGAAGAAAATAGTGAAAACTGGGAAGTAGAGCCAAACATTGAAGCTGATAATATAGAAGATTTAGATGAAAAAGTATCAGCAATTGTTAAAGATAAAAAATATGGAATAATAGATAATAAAACTGGAGAAGTTTTGCTAGAAGCAAAATATACAGATATCTTCTATGGTGAATATATCGAATCAGTAGGAAGTACAAATACTAAAGAAGGAATAATTGTTAAAGACATTGGAAAATACTATACATTAGATTCAAACTATAAAATTGGAAATGAAGTAACACTTCCTGAATCAGAAGATACTATTACATATTATTATGATCATCATGGAGAAAAAATATATGAAATTAATTCAAAATTAAATGTTACTGAATTTAAGAATACAACAAAGAAAGAATTAAAGCTTTGTACAGACATTGACATCGTTTCAACAGAAGGTGAAGCTGCAAGAAATGTTGATTTACCAGAATCATTTACATTAGATGTAGAAAAATCTACTGAAACAACAAAAGGATATTTTGATACTTCAACAGGAAAACTTAGTATAAATTGCGATTATGATAAAGCTTATGAATTTAATGAAGGATATGCAGCAGTAAAGGTTAAAGATGTCGCAGGCTATATTGATGAATCAGGCAATAAAGTTATTGAACTTAAATATGATGAAACAAGAACTGTACATGATGGACTAGCTTTTGTTAAAAAAGATGGAAAATGGGGCATTTTAAAAATTAAATAATAAAAATAAAAACGAAGTGCAAATAGCATTTCGTTTTTTTATCTTTAATGCAAAACACACATATTGAAGGCTTAAAAGGTACAAAAGTTGAAAAAAGTGGGAAATTATGTTAATATATATGTATAACATAAGATTTTAAGCTTGCTAGAGAAAAAATCATCAAGGAGGTAGAGAGTATGGAAAACTTTATACTAAAACTTGTAGCAACAATATGTGTAAGTATTATTTCCTTTGCAATTGTTGTGTCAAGAAAAGATGATATAGATTTATCTGCAATTTGTATTGCAACAATTTTTGAAATATTAGCCTTATTTATTATATTTTTAGGTGAAAATTTACTGAACTTCATATTAATGAATATAATATAAATTTATAAAGAAAAAGCAAGATTTGTAATTGAAGTGGTAAAATGAAAGTAGACACAAAAAAAGTGTTTACTTTCATTTTTTTGATATAATAAAGAAAAAGATT
>CANQPZ010000070.1 GCA_947625895.1 uncultured Clostridia bacterium
GGTATAATAACCGCGGCCCTCTTCTTTTTATTATTTAATATCATCATATTCTTTATTTTTTCTATATACATAATAAATAATGATAGCTGATAATAATACAGCTCCACTAACTGCTATTGTTCCTGCATATGGTAATTTTTCTGGTGATAATGTTGGATCTTCAAAATTATCTTCTGATATTTGCATACTGCCATAAGCAAAGTGATATAAAGTTCCAAGTGATTCTATATATATTTGTACGTCTTCTAAAGGATAATATTTTCCATTTTCATCATCCATAGAGTAATATGCAAAGTAATATCCTTTTTCTTCTAGGCTAACATCATCAATAGGATTATAATTTGACTCATCTACAGATAAAGTTCCTTCTGTAACAGCTGGATTTTTCTTAGCATAGTCTAATAGTTGTTTAAATCCTTCTGTTTCATTTGATTTAAATGCTTTTAATATGTTAATATCGTTTACTTTTCCAATTTTATAATTAATTTTTCTATCATATGAACTGTCTGAATATGTATGTTGATAAATTGAACAAGATCCTTTTACATATAAATATGCATCTATTCTACTTCCAATTGGTGGTAATTCAGGTCTTTCAATTTGTCCTGTAGCTAATATTTTTTCTTCTCCTTGAGAGTAATCTATGAATGCATAATAGAATGTTTCATTTAGTGCCATACATTTATTAGGTAATGTACCTTTAAGTGTATCTTCATTTTCTACTTTTAAAAATTGAACTGTTGCTTCTTTATCTTCTTTAGAAATTGAAGCTTTACCTGATCCTATATATGCATAATAACTGTGATTATCTAATTTTTTTATGTTTGATATTTTCATAGTTATAGAAGAATCTGTCTCAAATGAAAAGCTTACTACTGCTTTTGAAAAATCTGTCCAAGTTATATCTGAATCAGGTGAAGTACTAGGTGAAGGTTCTTCAGTTGGTCCTTGTGAAGGAGTCGCTGCTAATTTTGGTGTTGGTTCAGCTATTGTTTTTAAATTATTTTCACTTTCTTTTTCTCCAACAGAAGTAGACATGAAGCTATTTATTTGATTATTTAATGATTCCATACTCTGGCTAGATACATTTTGTGTATTGTCTGCATTTAAATTATTTTCTGCTTCTAATTTATCTTTATCTTCTTGTTCAAGTTTCTTATTATATTGTATTAATTCTTCTTCTGTTTGATTTAAAGTTACTGACATAGCAAATGATAATGTTGCAAGTTGTATAATTAGTAATATTGCTATGATTGAAACTACTATCTTCTTCATTATTTTTCTTTTGCTCCTTTTATTTTTATAGAATAATTATATTTATAAAAAAATAAAGAGTCAATATATTTTGACTCTCTATCCAAATATTCCTCGTTTTTTTACTGGTGGTTGTTCATTCATTGTAAGTGCCAATTTATTAATTAATTCTCTTTGCTCTTGAGTAAGTTTTTTAGGCACTTGAACTACAACAGTAAATACAAAATCACCTTTCCAATTACTATTTACACTTTTGAATCCTTTTCCCTTTAAAACAAATTTTGTTCCAGTTTGTGTTCCTTCAGGAATTTTATATTTTTCCTTTGTTCCATCAACCATTGGAATTTCAATTTCTGTTCCTAGAGTTGCTCCTGTAAATGTTATTGGAATGTCACATAATACGTGATCTGATTTTCTTGAGTAAATGCTATGTTTCTTTACATGTACATTAATGTATAAATCACCTTTAGGTCCGTTTTTAATTCCAGCTTCTCCTTCTCCTCTTAAAACTATGGTTTGACCATCGCTAATTCCAGCTGGAATCTTAACTTTTATTTTAGCAGTTTCTCTGACATAACCTTTTCCTCTACAATTCTGGCAAGGTTCTTTTATTATTTTTCCTTCTCCACCACAATTTGAACATACTTTTTGTGTTGACATTTGTCCAAATGGAGTTGTTACAACTTGTTTTATTTTTCCTGTTCCATTACATACTTGGCATGTTTGTGGATTTGTTCCTGGTTTTGCTCCTGTTCCATGACAGTTTGAACATTGTTCATTTCTGCTAATAGTAATATTTTTTTCAGTACCTAAATATGACTCTTCAAAAGTTATATCTACATTTATTTTTAAATCAGCACCTTTACGAGGTCCAGTTTTTCTTCTAGTTCCTCCTCCAAATGCTGCTGAGAAAATATCTCCAAAACTTCCAAATCCAAAATCATCAAAGCCTGAAAATCCGCTGAATCCGTCAAATCCAGAGCCATATGAATAATATCCTCCGTTTTGTCCACCAAATCCTTGAGGTCCTTCATGTCCAAATTGATCATACATTTGTCTTTTTTGTTTATCTGAAAGAACTTCATAAGCTTCGCTAACTTCTTTAAATTTTGCTTCTGCTTCTTTTTTATTATCAGGGTTTGCATCTGGATGATATTTTTTTGCAAGTTTTCTATATGCTCTTTTTATTTCATCATCAGTTGCTGATTTCTCGACTCCCAATACTTCATAATAATCTCTTTTTTGGTCAGCCATTATTTCCTCCAATAATCTTATACATATTTTTTCTTGTTATCTTCAGTATAGTTTCTTTTCATATTATATTCATGTTTTTTTACATATGCTGTTGATAACTCTTCTGCTGAAATATCTAAACGATTTAATACTTCTGTGTAATACATAAGAACATCGGCAAATTCTTCTGTAAATCTATCTCTAATTTGTTTGTCATTCATAATTTGCTCTATGCCTTTTTTCTTTATTATAGAAATACATTCTCCCAATTCTTCAACCATATACAATAGATGATTTTTACTTGCGACTGGTTCCATATCATTCCATTTTTCTTTATTTACTTCATACAAATCTTGTTGCATTTTCTTTAATTCAGAAATATTTAAATCTTTTTTTGACATTTTTTACTCCAATAAAAGTTTGGGCGTATCTTTCGTGATGAAAAATACGCTTTCCAAACTATATTTCTTTAATTATTTTTTATCATCAGAATCTTCATCTTCTACTTTATAATCAGCATCATATACTGTTCCTTCTTTTGCTGTATCATCTGAAGTATCTTCTGATGAAGTGGCATCTCCTGCTGCTTCTGTTGAAGCTGCTGCAGCTGCACTTTCTTTATATAATTTTTCAGAAATCTCGTAGAATACTTTTGTTAATTTTTCTGTTCCTTCTTTGATTTCATCAACATTGTTTTCTTCTACTTTCTTCTTTAAGTTGTCTATTTCTGTTTGAACTTTAGCTTTTTCTTCACTGCTTACTTTATCACCTAATTCATCAAGTGTTTTTTGGCTATTGTAAATTAAGCTTTCTGCATTATTTTTAACTTCAACTTCTTCTTTTCTCTTTTTGTCTTCACTTGCATGTTCTTCAGCATCTCTAACTGCTCTATTAATATCATCTTCTGATAAGTTTGTGCTAGCTGTGATTGAAACTTTTTGTTCATTTCCAGTAGCTGTATCTTTTGCAGATACGTGAACTATACCATTAGCGTCAATATCAAATGTTACTTCGATTTGTGGAACTCCTCTTGGTGCTGGTGGAATTCCTGTTAATTGGAATCTTCCAAGTGTTTTATTGTATGCAGCCATCTCACGTTCACCTTGTAAAACGTGTACTTCAACGCTTGTTTGACCATCTGCTGCTGTTGAGAATACTT
>CANQPZ010000071.1 GCA_947625895.1 uncultured Clostridia bacterium
ACAAGCCCTTATTTTATAATGCTTTAATTAAATTTTACTCCCCAGTAGAATATCTAGAGCCTATTTTTTTATTATATATTTTTGCTTTAATTTCCTATTATACAAAAAAAGAACATAGAAATGTTCTATGCTCTTTAAATTTTAACTATTAAGCTTCTTCATCAAATGTAATTGTATAAGTATCATTTACATCGTCAGCAAATACTTTTCCATCTGCTAGATTAACTTTTACGGTAAATGATTTACCTTTAATATCTTTATTTTTTACAGTATCTATAGTTTTTCCTGTACCCTCTAACATTTTTTGAATAACTACATCAAATTTAGCTAACAAAGCTTCTACTTTTGCATATTCTGCCTTGTATTTTGCCGCATCCTCTTCACTAAGCCTATTCAACATTGCGTTAACCAGATTATTTTTTATGAATTGTGTATCAATATTAACTTCATCATATTTTACACTAGCACAACTAGTTTCATCTGCACATAATGTAATAGAGGCAATTCCTGTCTTAGAAGTATTTAAATAATTTAACATTGCTGTTTTTATTCCAGCACCCATTATTTGCCCTGTAAGTCCACCTAATAGTTGATTAGCATCAGTACTCTTATAAGTAACTGTAACATTATTTCCATTAGTTTTTACAGTATATTTATTATTAACATCAATAAAATGGATTTGGTCATTACCTATTTTATCCAATTGTTGTTGCGTTATAATTTCTGCCCATTTTGCTGTTAATGTTACTGATTTTGTTACTGTAGTTATTTTATTATCGTTCTCATACCAACCCATAAACTTATACTGTTTATCATTTTCTGTTCTATTATCTAAATTTGGTAATTCAGCATCTTTATCAAAAAGTTTTGTTTCAGTCTTTGGGGATTCACCTTCATTATAACCATAATTTAATGTTACACTATATTGTTCAATCCATCTAGCAGTTAATTGTAAATCTTCAGTTATTTCTGTTTGTAAATCAAAGGCTTCTTCTTCGCCTTCTTTAAACCAACCTAAAAATCTATATCCATCTCTTGTTGGTTCTTGCACTGTTAATTTATCATGATTATCTATAGTTTCCTCTTTATTTTCTGTTTTATTATCTGCATAATTAAGTGTTACTTTATGTGTTAAAACATCAAATGAAATATTATAACTTATTTCAGTTAATTTTTCATTATTATCTACTTTAGCAGCATCTGGATCAATAACAACTTTTACTTCTAATGTTTTACCATCTAAAGCCTTTAAGGTTAATCCTGTTTTTGCTACTGAAAGTAATCTAACCTTAACTAATGTATTATTTGCTATTTGTTCTAGAAGTTGTACAACATCTTCTTCAGCAGTTTCAGGATTTGTAAATTCTTTTGGTATACCATTATAAGTTATTACAACTTTTTCTACTTCTTCTTTTTGTAAAAGTTCTTTAACATCACTAACAAGAGCTATTGAAGAAATATCCTCTGAAGGTTTTGTAACTGTAATGTTAACTGTTTTTTCTTCTTCATTATATTCAGATTCAAAATTATCTCCTGTTGATTCTGAAACATGTTTTTCTAAAATATAATTTTCACTTTTTGTTAGTAAAGTCCACTTTGCTTTTAAAGTAATATCTTTTTTTACCTTATTGTTAAAATCATATTCTGTTTCTTCCTCGCCATCGATGTACCAAAAATTAAATTCATGTCCATTCCAAGTTGGAGTATCTGGTTCGTCAAATGAAGAACCATCAACTACTTTTGTAGTAGTTGATGGAGTTGTATTTCCATTATTATAATTTAAAATTACTGTATGAGTTGCAGCTTCAAAAGTAACATCATATGTTTCAGAACTATTTGAATTCTCAGAAATTGCACTAGTTCTTAAATTTACAGTCGCTTTAAATGTCTTTCCTATAATATCTTGATTAGTTAATTTATCACCAGGTAAGCCAGAAAATAATTCTTGTATTTTTTCTTGATTTTCTGTTATCCACGCTTCAATTGTTGCATCTGTTGTTTCTTTATCATATGTAAATTCTAATCCTTCATAAGTGAAAACAATTGTACTAATATTTTCATTTTCGATTAAAGATTTTAAAGCCTTAAGAACGCCTGAATTCATTCCTATTTTAATTTCTGTTTCAACATCCTTAGCAGTTACCGTAATTTTATTATTTTCAATTTTAACTTCATACATCTCTTTATTTATATTTGAACTTCCACCATTTGTACCAAAAGTACTAGTTAATAATTCATTAACTTTAGTTGTTGTTTTTGTCCCTGTGAATGTAAATGTATATTCTTCTGGATTACCTTCTTGTTTCTCTGCATAACTTTTTAAATTAATTTTTGCTTTGAATGATTTTCCTATTAAATCTGCTGTTATTCCTTCTGCATCTTCTCCAAATATTTTAACAAGATTTGCTTCTGTCCATGCTAATATTTCCTGGTCTGTAGTTTCGCTTGTAAATGTAAATGAATCTGCTCCCTCATATGTGAATTCTATTGATTTAATACTTTCATTAGTAGATAGCATTTCTCTTATCGTAGTTATTACACCTGAATGCATTCCTACCGCTATTGGTTGTGTTAATTGTTTCACATCTACTGTTACTGTTGCTGTTTCAGCATCAAATGTCGCCTTAAACATACTAGAACTTAATTTACCACTTTCAGCTGCGGTTTTAACTATTGTATTTGTATCAACTTTATTTAATGTTCCTGTGAATGTAAATGTATATTCTTCTGGATTACCTTCTTGTTTCTCTGCATAACTTTTTAAATTAATTTTTGCTTT
>CANQPZ010000072.1 GCA_947625895.1 uncultured Clostridia bacterium
CTACACCAGGCGGTGTTGTAAAAAAAGGTGAAGTAGTTAGAGCTGTAGTTGTAAGAAGTAAAAAAGGTGCAAGAAGAGCTGATGGTTCTTACGTAAAATTCGATGAAAATGCAGCTGTAATTATTCGTGAAGATGGTACTCCAAGAGGAACTCGTATATTTGGACCAGTAGCAAGAGAATTAAGAGAAAAAGAATATATGAAAATATTATCTTTAGCACCTGAAGTTTTATAATAGAAAGCAAAACAACATGCTAAAGTAAAATGTTTTTGATTTAAAACAGAGATAAATTATAAATAAAATCTTAAAGCAAAGAGGTGAAAATAAGTAATGAGAATAAAAAAAGGAGATACTGTTGAAATAATACGTGGAAACGATAAAGGTAAAAAAGGTGAAGTTCTAACAGTAATACCTAAATCAGAAAAAATTATCGTTAAAGGCGTAAATGTTAGAAAAAAACACACTAAACCTAGAAAACAAGGTGATGAAGGTGGAATTATCCAAACTGAATGTGCAATACATAGCAGCAAAGCTAATGTTGTATGCCCTAAATGCGGTAAAGCAACAAAAGTTGGATATGTAATAGAAAAAGATGAAAAAGTTCGTGTTTGTAAAAAATGCGGTGCAAAATTAAAATAGATAATCAATGAAAGGAGGATTTAAATCCAAATGGAACAATTAAGAGAAACTTATAAAAATGAAGTTATACCTGCAATGATGAAAAAATTTGAATATAAATCAGTAATGCAAGTTCCAAAATTAGATAAGATCGTAATTAATATTGGATTAGGTGATACTAAGGATAATCCAAAAGCATTAGATAATGCAATAAATGATTTAAGCTTAATAACAGGACAAAAACCAGTTATAACAAAAGCAAAGAAATCAATTGCAGCATTTAAATTAAGAGAAGGTGCAAAAATAGGATGCAAAGTTACATTAAGAGCTGGAAAAATGTATGATTTCGCATACAAATTCTTTAATGCAGCTTTACCTAGAGTTAGAGATTTTAGAGGAGTATCTAGCAATTCTTTTGATGGAAGAGGAAATTATTCTATCGGTGTAAAAGAACAATTAATATTCCCAGAGATTGAATATGATAAAATTGATAAAATAAGAGGTATGGACATTATATTTGTTACAACAGCAAAAACAGATGCAGAAGCAAAAGAATTATTATCATTATTAGGTATGCCTTTTAAAAATTAAGCATAGTGCTTAAAGAATCGAAAGTTAGTAGATTTATGAAAGGAGAGAAAAATGGCTAAAAAATCATTAAAAGTAAAATGTGCCAAAGAACAAAAATATAAAACTAGAGAATATAATAGATGCAAAATTTGTGGTAGACCACATGCATATATTAGAAAATATGGAATTTGCCGTGTTTGCTTTAGAGAATTAGCACATAAAGGTGAAATACCAGGAGTTAAAAAAGCTAGTTGGTAAAATTTTATAGAAAATAAATTAAAGAGAAGGAGGGTAAAAACGTGAATATAACAGACCCAATAGCAGATATGTTGACAAGAATAAGAAATGCTAATAGAAATAAATTCAAAACAGTTGATGTACCATCATCAAATATGAAAGTAGCTATAGCTCAAAATTTATTAGATGAAGGTTATATAAAAGCATTTGAAGAAATAAAGAATGAGAATCAAGGAATTATCAGAATTACTTTAAAATATGATGAAAAAGGAAACAAAGTAATTTCTGGATTAAAAAGAATTTCTAGACCAGGTCTTAGAATATATGCTTCTAAAGATGAATTACCACAAGTATTAAACGGATTAGGAATAGCTTTAATTTCTACATCAAAAGGAATAGTTACAGATAAGAAAGCTAGAGAATTAGGTGTAGGCGGAGAAGTTTTAGCATACATTTGGTAATTAAATTCAATTGTAATTTAAATTTGAAGAAGGAGGAAAACTGAAAATGTCAAGAATAGGAAATAAACCTATTACAGTTCCAGATGGTGTAGAAGTTACTTTAGACGGACAAAAAATAACAGTAAAAGGACCAAAAGGAACATTAGAAAGAGAAGTACACAAAAACATAAAAGTAACTCTTGACAATAATGTAGTTAAAGTTGAAAGATCAAATGATGACAAAGAAAACAGAAGCTTACATGGTTTAACAAGAACTTTAATTAACAATATGATTCAAGGAGTTAAAGAAGAATATACAAGAAAACTTGAAATTAATGGTGTTGGTTATAGAGCACAAAAACAAGGTAAAAAGATAGTTTTAACTTTAGGTTATTCTCATCCAGTAGAAATTGAAGAACCAGAAGGAATATCTTTTGATGTACCAACTCCAAACGAAATTATAGTTAGAGGAATTGACAAAGAAAAAGTTGGTCAAACAGCTGCTATAATCAGAACAAAGAGACCACCTGAGGTTTATGGTGGAAAAGGTATTAAATATGCTGAAGAACATATTAGACGTAAAGAAGGTAAAGCTGGTAAAAAATAAAAACCGGTTTGAAATAAACGAAAAGTAATTTTATAAATGATCTTTATAGAAAGGAGAATATCATGGTTACAAAGACTGATAGAAAAGCAGAAAGAGTTAGAAGACATAAAAGAGTTCGTACAAAAATTTCTGGAACTGCTGAATGTCCAAGACTATGCGTTTACAGAAGTAACACTAATATATATGCTCAAATCATAGATGATGAAAAACAAGTAACACTTGTATCAGCATCAACACTTGATAAAGCAGTAAAAAATAAAAAAGCAAATAAAGAAGCTGCTAAAGAAGTTGGAACTTTAATTGCTAAAAAAGCTGCTGAAAAGAAAATAACTACAGTTGTATTTGATAGAGGTGGATATATCTATCATGGTGTAGTAAAAGAATTAGCAGAAGCTGCAAGAGAAGGCGGACTTAAATTCTAATATTAAAGAAAGGAGAAACAAAAAGTTTCATGGAAGATAAATCTGTAGAATTAAAGGAAAAAGTAGTAGCTATAAACAGAGTTGCTAAAGTTGTTAAAGGTGGTAGAACTTTTAGATTTAGCGCAGTAGTTGTTGTTGGAGATGAACAAG
>CANQPZ010000073.1 GCA_947625895.1 uncultured Clostridia bacterium
TTGGATATGATGATGCAGGAAATGGGGCAACGTCAATAAGGCCAATGAAAATGTCTATGTTTGATGTATCTGATTTAACAAATCCAAAAGAAATGTTTAAAGTAAGAATAGCAGATTCTTATGTATCATCAGAAGTAATATATAATCATAAAGCACTATTTTACAACAAAGAAAAGAACTTAATTGGATTTCCAGTAAATAAATCTATGGAACAAGGTTTCGAAATTTATAAAATAGACTTAGAAAAAGGATTTGAAAAATATGCAGAAGTTAGTGAAGATTACAGATACTTTAATGATGTAAGAATTATTTATATAGGAAATACATTATATTCAATTTCAACAGAAAAAATAACTTCATATAATTTGGATAACATGGAAAAAATAAATGAACTTGAATTTCAATAAAATAAAAAAACAGACTTTGTATAAAGTCTGTTTTTTTGTCTTTAAAATCATAAAAATAAGTATCAATATAAAAAAATAATTGATATAATATAAAAACAAAAAAGGAGAGAATATGGAAATTGAAAAGATAGAAACAAATTATAAACGAAAAATATTTTTTGAAGAAACAAAAAATATTAAAGAAAAAGATTATTCAATAAGAATTAGTTCAAAAGTAATTAATATATATCCAGAAATTAAATACCAAACAATTGTAGGATTTGGAGGTGCATTTACAGAAGCAACTGGATATGCACTTAAGTCGGTATCAGAAGAAGAAAAAAAGAAAATCTTAGATGACTATTTTTTAGATGCTGGTCTAGGATATAGTTTGTGCAGATTACCTATAGGTAGTTCCGACTTTTCTAAAAAATCATATTCATATAGTTATAAAGAAGATTTATCAGATTTCAATATAGACAGAGATAAAGAATATATTATTCCAGCAGTAAAAGAAGCTCAAAAAATAAATCCAAATATTAAATTTTTATCATCACCTTGGAGTCCACCAAAATTCATGAAAAGTAACAAAATGTTAATTTTAGGTGGAAAACTTTTAGAAAAATACAAGAAAACGTGGACAGAATATTTAGTAAAATACATAAATGAATATGAAAAAGAAAATATTAAAATTGATTTTATGACAGTTCAAAATGAACCTAATGCTACTCAAATATGGGAATCTTGCATATATTCACCTGAGGAAGAAGCGGATCTAGCAATCAATTACATATATCCAAAATTTAAAGAAAACAATATAGATACTAAAATCCTGATATGGGATCATAATAAGGAAATATTATACACAAGAGTAAATCAAGAAATAACTAATAACAAAGCTTTAGAAACAATAAGCGGATTTGCATATCATTGGTATGTAGGTGATCATTTCGAAAATATTGCATTACTAGAAAAAGAATTTCCAGGTAAATTATTAATACATACAGAAGGCTGTACTGGATACTCACATTTTAATCATAATGATGAAGTATTTAACGCAGAATTATATGGACATGATATTCTTGGAGACTTAAATGCAGGAACAAATGGATATATAGATTGGAATATGGTTTTAGAAAATAATGGTGGGCCAAATCATAAAAGGAATTACTGTAATAGTCCAATAATGATAAACGAAAATAAAAATGGCTACATCAAGAACTTAACTTATTATTACATAGGACATTTTAGTAAATTTATTAAACCGGGAGCTAGAAGAATAGCATTTAGTAGATATTGTGATGACATAGAAGTAACAGCTTTTGAAAATGAAGATAAGAGTATAGCGGTAGTCTTACTAAACAGAAAAGACATAAATAGAGAATATAATTTATGCATAAAAGATAAAGTTATACATGATAATCTTGATAGTCATGCAATAGTAACATACATAATAAAATAATAAGAAGCAGTTAGAAATTCCTAACTGCTTTTAATTTTGAGACTTAGTCAATTTTTCGAGTTCTTTACATTTTATACGATATTCAATCTGTTGAGTTAAATATTTATAATATAAATAACCTTGTTCATATTGACTAGTGGGATTGAAAGCATCTTGAAAATCTTCCATATTATCCTCCTAAAACAGTTTTTATAAAATATATTCATTAAATGAATAATTTATGATAGAATGCAACATAGATAAAAGAAGGAGGCAAATATGAAAAGAAAAGATATTGATGAAAAGTACAAATGGGATTTAACCAGAATGTATAAAGACAGAGATAGTTTTACAGAGGATTTCAATAAAGTAAAAGAAGAATTGCCAAACATAGAAAAATATAAAGGAAAATTTTTAGAATCTGCAGATATATTTCTAGAATTTATGGAGTTAATTGAAAATATAAACAGAAAGATTGAAAAAATGTACACTTACACTCATCTTGCAGTTGATGTTGAACCAGAAAATGCAGAAATGCAAGAATTAAATGCAAACATTATGGGATTAGCAGAAGATGCAGAAAATAGAAGTGTATTTATTGATCTAGAAATTTTAAAAAATGAAGAAAAAGCTAAAAATATTTTAAAAGATGAAAGATGTAAAAAATACACAAACTTAATAAATCATGTTCTTAGAACAAAACCACATATTTTAAGTGATGAAACAGAAGAAGTATTAGCAAAAGCAAGCGGAGTACTTGGGTCAGCTTATAAAACATATTCAAATATTAGACCAGATTTTGAACCTGTAATCATAAATGGAGAAGAACATTTCTTAAATGAAGAAACAGCAAAAGAATTCTTAAAAAATGATGATGAATCAATTAGAAAACAAGCATATGAAAAATTAAATGTGGTATATAAAAAATTCGCAAATGTGTATGCAAGTACTTTAGAATCAACAATGAAAAAAGATGCATTTTATAGCCAAGTAAGAAAATTTAGCTCACCATTAGAAGCTAGCACATTTGGAGATGAAGTATCAGAAGACTTATTTTACAAAGTATTAGAAACAGCAAATAAAACATATCACAATTATTATTTAGAATATCTTGATACAATAAAAAAACTAATGAATAAAGAAAAATTAGAAATGTGGGATTTGAGATATCCAGCAGTAAAACCAATTGATAAAAAATATTCTTTAGATGATGCATTTGAATTAATTTTTGAAGCAACTAAAAACTTTGGAGAAGATTATAAGACAATAATGCAAAAAGCAAGAGATGAAAGATGGATTGATTATATGCCACATGAAGGAAAAAGACATGGAGCATATTCATCAGGTTGCTATGATTCTTCACCATACATTTTAACAAGCTTTAATGGAGATATAGAATCAGTATTCACAATCATTCACGAATTAGGACATTCTGCACATTCATATTTATCTAATCACAACCAAGAATATATAATGAGTGATTATAGAATATTTGTTGCAGAAGTGGCTTCAACAGTAAATGAAAATTTATTAATGCAATTACTAATACAAAATAGTACTAGTGATGAAGAAAAGAAATTTTTACTATTTAGAAAATTAGATGAATTTATTGGATGTTGTTATAGACAACCATT
>CANQPZ010000074.1 GCA_947625895.1 uncultured Clostridia bacterium
CCCATAAAAAATACACCTCCGATTAAAGTATACCATAACTCTTTTTTATTATGGTCTACTAATCGGGGTGCACTTCATAAATTACCTTCTTTTTTTATATAATAAATGTTACGACATAAATATCTTTCATTTATGTAAGATTTATGTAAGATAAATCAATGGAAATTTATAAGAAATGAATGTAAAATGTTTTCAAGTTGAAAGGAGTTTTAACATGGAAAAAGTTTTAGAGGTTAAAAATATTGAAAAATATTTTGGTAAAAAAACTAATTTAACTAAAGCAATAGATAACATAAGTTTTGATGTAGAAAAGGGAGAGTTCCTTGGAATCATGGGAGCTAGTGGTTCTGGAAAAACAACTCTTTTAAATTGTATTTCAACAGTAGATAAAGTTACAACAGGTCATATATTTGTAAATGGAGAAGATATTACAAAATTAAAAGGAAATAAACTAAACAAATTTAGAAGAGAAGAACTAGGATTTATTTTTCAAGATTTTAATTTATTAGATACTCTTAACTGCTTTGAAAACATTGCGATAGCTTTAACAATTCAAAGAATAAATCCTAAAGAGATAACAGCAAGAGTAAGTCAAATTGCAGAAAAGTTAGAAATAAAAGATATTTTGAAAAAGTATCCATATCAAGTATCAGGTGGACAAAAACAAAGAGTGGCATCTGCAAGGGCAATCATCACAAATCCACAATTAGTTTTAGCAGATGAACCTACAGGTGCATTGGATTCAAAATCAGCAAGACAATTATTAGAAAATTTTGAATATTTAAATGATTCGTTTAATGCAACAATATTAATGGTTACACATGATGCTTTTACTGCTTCTTATGCAAATAGAATTTTATTTATTAAAGATGGAAAAATATTTAATGAACTAGTAAAAGGTGATGATTCTAGAAAAGAATTTTTTGAAAAGATAATTGAAGTTCAAACACTTCTTGGAGGTGATTTGAACAATGTTATTTAAATTGTCTTTTAAGAATATTAAAAAAAGTATTAAAGATTATACGATTTATTTTATTACTTTAGTTCTGGGTGTTGCTATTTTCTATATGTTTAATTCATTAGATAGTCAACAGGCAATGCTTGAAGTTTCAAAATCTACTAGAGAAATAATAGGCCTTATGATTGAATTGTTAAGCTATTTATCAGTTTTTGTCGCAGTAGTACTTGGATTACTTATAGTATATGCTAGCAATTTCTTGATAAATAGGAGAAAAAAAGAATTTGGCATATATATGATTTTAGGAATGGGCAAAAGACAAATTTCTAAAATTATATTGATAGAAACAATTTTTGTTGGAATTATTTCTCTTGCTGTAGGTATTACAGTTCGGAATATTTGGATCACAATTTATGTCTATACTTGTAGCAAAGATGTTTGTTGTTGATGTAACAGAATTTCAATTTGTATTTTCAGAAGCTGCTTGTATAAAGACATGTATATATTTTGCAATTATGTATTTGGCAGTGATGTTTTTTAATACAATTACTGTTTCAAGGTACAAATTAATTAACTTGCTAAATGCAAATAAGAAAAACGAAAAAATAAAAATTAAGAACCCTTTTATTGCAATTATAATTTTCTTAATAGGAGCGTCAATATTAGGATATGCATATTGGTTTGTACTTCGTAGTCCAAATGGTTTATCAGCAAGAGATTTGATAAAGCCGATTTTATTAGGAATTATAGGAACTGTATCTGTGTTCTGGTCTTTGTCTGGATTTATTTTGCACGTTGTTCAACTACGAAAGAAAATATATTTAAAAGATGCAAATATGTTTGTGTTAAGACAAATAAATAGCAAAATTAATACAACTGTTATTAGTATGAGTGTTATTTGCATAATGCTATTTGTAACTATTTCAATTTTATCTTCAAGTTTATCGCTAAAAAATTCACTTCAAAATGATTTATTAAAATATACACCTGTTGATATTAATCTAAAGAAAACTGCAAACTTAGGAGATGAATATGAATACTATGGCAAAACAATTAGTACAACAGAAGAACAGAGAATAGATTCAAGAGTTTCTATTCAAGGTACAATGAAAAACAATGGTGTAGATTTAAGTATATTTAAAGAGATTGTTGAGATACCTATATATGGTCAAGATGATTTGACTTTTAAAGATTTTCTTGGAGAAAAGTATGAAGAAACTAATGCAAAGTATCCTTTTATACTTTACAGTAAAGTAGAATCAATTTTAAAAATTTCTGATTATAACAAGATTGCAAAACTCTATGGAATTGAACAATATGAACTAAATGATGATGAGTATATTGTTGTTTGCAATTATGATAATAATACAGAAATAAGAAATTCTATATTAGAAACTGGTCACGAACTTGAAATTGCAAATAAAAAATATAAACCTAAATATAAGGAATGCAAAAATGGTTTTATAGAAATTTCAGAATCACATACAAATCCTGGAATTATTGTAGTACCAGATAGTTGTGACTTTAAAGAAGAAAACATAGATATGAAATTTTTTGCAGCAAATTATAATGCTGATACAGAAGAAGGAAAAAAGGAAATAGAAAGTATTTTTCTAGAAGGTAGTCCATTTGTTAATGAATTAACTGCTAAAGGAATAAATTTAGATGGATTAACAAAAATTAGTCTATTTGAGGCAAGTGTTGGAATATCAACAATTGTAATATTTATAGCAATTTATCTGGGTATTATATTCTTAATTGCAAGTGCTGCGATACTTGCATTAAAACAATTAACTGAAAGCAGTGATAATAAATTAAGATATTCAATTTTAAGAAAAATTGGTTGTGATGAAAAGATTATTAATAAATCATTATTTATGCAGATTGGTGTATTCTTCTTCATGCCACTTGCATTAGCTCTAGTGCATTCAATATTTGGAATACAATTTGCTATTAGAGTATTAGATGTACTTGTATCTTCAAAATATTTAATACCTTCAATTATTGGAACAGCTATAATTATATTATTAATTTATGGAACATATTTCTTAGCCACATATTTTGAAAGCAAAAATATTATAAGCGAAGATGATTAGAACTCGATCCCTCTTTTTATGAGAAAATTGTCAATTTTATATTGGCAGTTTTCTTTTTTTGTACATTGTTTTTAAATACTAAATATGATAGAATCAATAAAATTGTAAAACACTAGGAGAATATTAATTTGGAGATTTTAATACTAATATTATTTTGTTTTATTTTACCTATTAGTATTTTAATAAAGCCTATTATAAATGGAATAAAACAAAAAGAAAAATTAATAGATTTTATAAAGAAAAATAAAATAGAAATATTTATGTTTTTTACAATAATTATTGGTAGCTTTGTTAGGTTATTTGCTATCGGACAAATGCCTAATGCTTTAAATGTAGATGAGGCTTCAAGTGGGTTTGATG
>CANQPZ010000075.1 GCA_947625895.1 uncultured Clostridia bacterium
AAAGCATTAAACCTAGATGATAATTTTCTTGCTGATTTTGTATTTCTTGAGTATATTCCTTTTAATTTAAATTTACCCTTTGTAGGTGTAACTTTGTATCCTTTTTCTTTTGCAGCTCGTAATGTTTTCTTTATTTTCTCTGAAGAACTAATTGTTGAACTTAATATTTGTATACCTAATGCTGGTTCAACAACAAACATTGGAACAACTAAAGCTCCTTTTAATAATGCCATTGAAAGATCTTTTCCAGTTTTTAATCCTAATGCAACTTGTTCCATTGCAGCTTCTCTAGTTTTTTGTCTTTCTTTCTTTTCTTCTGCTCTCTTTCTTCTTTCTTCTTCTCTTTTCTTCTTTTCCTCTGGTGTTAATTCATTTCCTCTTACTTGTTGACTTAGAGTTTCACGTATAGTATTTGCTGTATTTGTTGCATATTGAGAAATTGCTTTAACTGGCTTTCCTCCAATTTTTCCTAATACATTTCCGTATACTCCAGCTACTTTTTTTGCTTTTTTACCGACAGCTTGTGCTGCTTTTACTTTAGGTGCTATTGGATCAACAGATAATTTAGCTGCATTTTTTCCATTAGCAAATCCAAATATTTTTCTTAGTATTGGGTCCATTTTTACCATATAGTGTAAGAATACAAATGATATGAATATTCCCAATAATGATGTTTCTGACAATTTCAATACTGTCGAAATAAATATTGTATATATTAGTGCATGCATTGATTGTAATAGAACTGTGTAAGAAAAGTCTTTTATCCAGTTACCATACATCTCTCCGCTGCCTCGTCCATTTTTAGAAATTTTCTGCAGAGCATATGATACCGCTACAAATGGTGATATCAATGCCAATATCATTATAGTTAAAAACCTCTTAAAGTATACAAATAAGAATCTTAATGTGAAATATACTAATATTATGTACATAAACATTCCAGCGAAACCTGTTGATGCTTTTATTTCATAAGCTTTTGATCTTATTGATTCATATAGTGAAATTTCTTCTCCGCTTTCATATTTCGGTATTACCCAACTAATAAAGCTTTCATTTACATATATTATGAAATACATAATATAGTTGATTGCAAATACTAGTATAAATCCTGCTATCCATGACACTAACATTTGTTTATATACAGCTTTTTTCTCTGCTACAGTTGATAATGCCACTTTAATTCCAAGATATATTAATACTAATAGCATTATTATTATTGCTATAACTCTGAATACATAATACCATAGAGCAACATTTTCTTTAATTATATAAATAATTCCATTTTCATCTACTACAGCTCCACCTGCTGATTCAAAGTTGAAAAAGTTAATATCTAAAATAGGAATTTTGTTGTAAACGATGTTTTCTATTGTTACATCAGCTTTAGATGTAGTTTTTAATTGTACATTTCCACCAATGTCTGAAACAATTTGCATACCTTCACTTACGTAATTTTCATCTCCAGGTTGTCCTGTTGCTTGTGCAGGTTCTTGCTTAGCTTCTTCCTGAGCTTCTAATTCATTTGCTGCCTTATCGATTTCATCTTCTGAATCTGGATCTTTTTGCCATTCATCTACTCTTTCATTTGTTACTCCTGTTACTGCATTTACAATTCCGTCTATGAAGAATCTTTCAACAATTGCAGTCCATCCTACTATAACCATTCTTATTCCTAATGTCATTATTCCTATGATATAGTCTAGTATTTCTGTTAGTTTTTCAAAAATCCATTTTCCAAATGGTTTTGAGGCTTTATATGCTTTAAGTTCAGCTACGCCTGAATATATAAATCCATTTTCATCATAAATACTTAAATTTTCTTCTTCAACAGGAGTACTACCTTGAGGATTTACATTAAATGTTGGTCTAAATATGTTTGTAAATTCTCCGTATCTTGGACCTCCAACAATTCTACCACTATGTGGTGAGTTACCAAAGTTTGCGTTGCTATTGTCTCCTATGTATAATTCGGTATGATGGTCATTTATTACAATGTCACCTGGTTTGGCATCGGCTGCTGAAGTAATTTCCTCCCAGTTTGAGCTATTTAACATTTGAGCTCTTGCTGTATCACACATTCCAGCAAAGTCAAACTGGTAAATGTCTACTCCTAAGGCATTTTTATACATGTACCAAACTCCTGTTGAACAACACGCATAAAAATCACCTTGAAATTCGGCTCCACCACCCCAATGTGGATATATTGTAGAGTTATCATAGTGTGTTCTTTCTACTGGTGTACAATATTTTTCTATAAAGTCTTTTGCATATTGTGATAGATATTCTCCACATTCAGCATCATATGGCCTTGCATAGCATTTGGACATCGATGATATAGCTATATAAATTATTAGGTATATTATTAATAATTTTTTAAGCGTTCTTCCTATTTTTTTCATTACTTACTTTTTCCCCTTAATTTATTAACATGTTTTTCGTTTGTGTCTTTTAGCATATATTAAATAACTTATTTCCGTTAAAAATATTGCTATTACTGAGAATAAAATTATTAGTATTTTGTTTGTATTATAAACTTTTATTTTTTCTTCAAATTTAAATCTATATATTGAATCAAAATTTTCAGCATTTGGTCCTTTTTGTATAATACCACTATGAGGAGAATTTCCAAAATTTATATTTTCGTTGTTTCCAGCATACATTTCTGTATGTCTCTTGTTTATTAAAATGTCTCCTGGTTGTATATCCTCTACAGATTCAATTTTTTCCCAATACTTACTATTGCTCATTTTACCTTCTAGTTTTCTACACCATCCGTCAAAATCATATTGATATAAATCTATATCTAATGTGTTTTTAAACATCAACCATATTCCGGTTGTACAACATGCGTTAAAATAAATTATTCCATCTTTTTCTGACCACCAGGGATAATCAGCACCAGAATAATTTGTTAATTCTACTGGTGTACAATGTTCCTTTATAAAATCTTTAGAATATTGAACAATCTCATCTCCATTAAATTTTTTAGTCTGATAATAATAAACATCTTTCATGGAAAATATAATAACAGCAATTAAAAGAATTATTATTACATTTTTTATTATTTTGATTTTGTTTTTTGCATTTTTAGAATTCAATTCTTACCTCTGTATCGTCGTATTTTATAATATGAGTATTTCTATCATAATCTTTTATTTCAAAATTGTCATTTCCTTCTATTAAGGTTTCTGTTTGTCTTGTTTCAGCATTATAAATATACATTCCTTTTCCTTCAACTGTATATATTAAATTTGAATCATCTGCCCAAACATATCCATAGACTACTACATTATCGTCAAACTCATTGTTTGGATATTGTCCATCAATAGATAGAATTTGGAAATTTCTATAATATCCATCACTACTTGTTGCTGATACATAGAATTTATCACTATATTTTAAAGGTTCATCTTCTTTACCACTGTTATCATAAAATGCTGTTTTCATTTGTCTTAATTGTTCTTTTTGTATTATTAAGTTTTCATCTAAATGATAATATACATCTTTTAATTCGTCTTTGTTTGTTCTTAAATCTCCTTTATAATTTTCAAAAATTTGTATTCCTTCAGAATCTGCATTGTTAAAGGAAATTTTTACTCCTTTTAATGAATAATATATTTCAAAATCATTTGTTCCTGTTCTGTATGAGTCATAATCAGGCCAAACGTCTGTCAATTTATATAAGAAATCATTTGTATCTTTTGTTTCATTGTATTCTTTTACAAGGTTTTCAAAATCTGTGTAATCATACTGCATATTTGGATAAATAGAAATTGATTTTCTTGAAAAATATACATAGAAATTTTTAGTTTTATAACCTATTATTGATTGGCTATCATATGAAGTTCCTAACTGAGACTTTATTGTATCTAAATTGTCTCCTACTTTATAACCTGCTACTACTTTTTCATCATAATTTTGAGTAAATACAATATTAAATACTCTTCCTTGTATTGTTCTAACTTCATAGCCTTCATCAAAATAAACTTGGTATTTGTCAAATGTGCTTTCTTGTGTTCCTAAATTAACGTTTCCTGTTCTCCATCCTGAATTAATCAAAGATTGCAATATTGATGAATTAACTTCAAGGTCTAAAGTTTCAACATTTAATTCTTTTATTCTACTTCTTCTTGATGACTCTTTCTTAAAATAATCTACTTCTCCATTAATTTTAACTTCTGAAATTTTTCCATTATTGCATTTAACAGCAATTGTTATTCCTTTAGTTTTATCTATTAATCTAAAACTCTTAAAGTTTGTAACCATTGCAATTTTTTCATAGAAGT
This sequence comes from uncultured Clostridia bacterium, assembly GCA_947625895.1. Taxonomy (GTDB): domain Bacteria; phylum Bacillota; class Clostridia; order TANB77; family CAG-508; genus UMGS1994. The sequence continues at coordinate 4,287 of CANQPZ010000075.1, forward strand.
TTTTAAAATATATTTCTTGTGATTCATCACCTTCATATAGATTGAATTTAAAAGATAGGTATATATCTGTTTCATATCCATTTTCTGTAGAAGGTTCTTCATAAAGATAAGTAGATTCTAGATATTCAACAACTTCTTTTACAGTAGTCAATTCTTGATTCAAATCTTGAGATACCGTTGGCTGTTGTAGTTGAGTTTGTTTTTCTCCGGTTGGCAATAGTATTATTATAAGAATAAATATAATTAGAAGTATTCCTAATCCTATAAAAATTCTTTTTTCTTTCTTTGTTAAAAAATTCTTTTTTTTCACTTTATTCTCCTTGTATCCTTAAATATGGATATGATATTTTTCCTGAATTTGCAAATCTTAATTTAATGTCTAATTCAGCACCATTATCATATTTTACATGTAATGTTGAAACTATATAGTCGCCATCTATATAGCATGAATCTTTTACAATTGATTCTTCTACAGGTTTTATTTCATCCTTATACATGCTTACTTTTTTTGCTACTGCTTTAAATACTTCAAGATTTTCTATTCCGCTTTCAGCAAAAATTTCATCTTTATTTTCTTCATAATAATCTTCAATTTCTTTTTCACTTAAATTTAAAGTTTCATAATAAACTACTTTTAGTCCTGCACTTAATAAAATATCTACTTCATCATTAAATTCAGAAATATCTATTTCTCTATTAGATAATTTTACAAGTTCATATAAATTGCCTATAGTTCCTTCCATTCTTTCTTCATAAGAAATAGTGTCAACTTTTTTGAAGTTTGCTTTTTCTTGAGCTTCCTTTCTTCTTAAGTAAGTCAATATTGAGAACAAAACTACAAATATCAAAATTAAAACTATTAATAGAATTAATATCTTCTTTTTATTAATCTTTTTTTTACTTTTTCTTTTTTTATTCATAGTTTCCTCCTCAATTTTCTATTCTTGTAAGTCTGGTAAGTAATTATAAATCTTTGGATCTACATAGTTAGGATCACCATATGATGACCATCCTTGTTGTGCTGCAAAGTAACTTGATGCACTTACTGCCAAATCTTTTGTGTATTTTTTATCTGAACTATGGTTAACTACATAGTCAACAAATCCTGGGCCATAGTTATAAGATTGTATTACAACTCTTAAGTCCTCTACTCCTTTGTCTCTTGCTCTGTCCCAATTGCTTGTTAAAGCATTAATTGCAGCTTCTACGGATCTTTCCCATCCACCTACAGATGAGCCGGCAGCTTGTCCTAAACTTTCTGCTGCTTGCATTGGGTCATCTCCAGCAGCTGGGTTTTTTCCACCACCACTTTCATTCATTGAAATAGCTTTTAATATATTTACTATTCCTGGATATTCTCCTTCTAGTGGACCTGCCATTTCTTCGATTAATCTTTCCAATTCTGGATCTAGGTCTAAGTTTTGTGCAAATAGTGCACTACCATTATAACTACTACTAAATTTCAAGTCTGGTACTTTAATGTATTCTTCAATATCTTCTACAACAGCTTTATCTCTGTCTATTAAGACAATACACATATCTGAGTCTTCTCTTGTCTTACCTATTACATCTGTTGCTTTTACATCTTGTCCTACTGATATACTACTATCAACATCAATACCAAATATTACTAGTACAAATCCTTTTAGAGCATTATCAGTTAATTTAATTCTAACTCCATTATCAATTAATCCAATCTGTGGATGTTCTTTATCTATTGCTCCTTCTGCTGGTGTGGCTTCGGGCTGTTCTTCTCCTCCTAATGCTTCTCTTATTACATCTTCATTGAATAGGTTTATGCTATTTCCTTCTCCATATATTTCTGTTACTTTACCATTTCCCATTGCAATGACATCTTCATCTGGAGCAAATCCAGCATTCTTAGCTTTATTTCCTGTAATTCTATATGCACACATGAAGTCTCCACCTATTGGCTCATTAAATGGTTGTGATGTATATCCACTATAAGCTCCCTGAAGTCTTATTCTATCTTCACTTCCACAATCATATCTCTGATTTTTACCTGCACATATAAATACGTGTCCTGCTTTCTTTCCTTCAGAATCTAATTGTCTAGTAAATACAATGTCTCCTCTTTGTACATCATCAACATTAGTAATTTTTTTCCATTTCTTATCTTCACAATATTCAATAAATGATCCACTTTCACTTACACATAATCCACATTCAGGTTGATCTGTGTAACCGCATTTATATAAAGCCCATGCAACCATTCTGTCACAAGATATTTTCTTTGAACCATCACTATTTGTAACTCCATTTTTAGGTGGCATATATTCGGCACTACCATATTCAAAATTATTACGTTTTACATAGTCAGTTACTTCTTGTGCTGCTTGAATAAATTCTTCAGCTGTAAGAGCTGCATCACCACTTGTTGCATATCCTTTTATTTTCTTTATTTCTCTTGCTATGTTATGAGCAAATTTATCATAGTCTGTTATATGTATACCTTCTGCATCTGGATTAGCTAAATAACCATTTGCAACTAATCCTTGTGAAGCAGTAATATAATATACATTTTCCATCATTTTGCATTTTTTCTCAACTTGGGCATTGAAAATATCTATTTTTGAATTTACTGTGTTTACATCCATATATGTATAGTTTCTTCCAAGATGCATTACTTCGATTACATATATTTTTGCATTTTCATATCTTTCTCTTAAACTATCAATAAGTCCTTTCATTGATTCTATTTGTGTTGGTCCATTTGTTCCTATATAAACTACTACTTGTCTTGCTGATTCTGGTAATTTACTTACATCATCTAACCATCCTTGTGGTGTAATACCAGCAACTCCCTTAAATTCTGCTTTTTCTATTCCTGAAACGCTTGATAAACCTACAATATATGAGTCTCCAACGAATAAAGTATTATTTAATACAGATAAGTCGTCTTCTTCACCAGTTTCAGCTCCTTCTTCGTCTTCACCTTTAATTTCTCTTAATTCTTCTAATGATATTCCCATAGAATTTGCAACAGTTGCTTCTGATGCAACTAGTGTACCATATTCTACTACTTGTTTTTCTAACTCTCTATTTGGCCATTCTGCAGGTGTATATTCTGGTATAGGCCACTCTAATATTCTCTTTTCAATAACATCAAAGTCTTCTCTTTCAAAGTAACCTAATTCTATAACCAACTCTTTTAAATCTCTATATATAAATTGTGAGTCTAGTGTTTCACTTCCTTCTAGTATTGAAAATGCTGATAATGATTCATTTGTCATTTGAATATGTTCTTTCATTGAATCATCATGTCTTCTTCTTGCTTCTTGTATTTGTTTTGCTCTTTCTACTGTTCCATCATAAATATAATATTTTTCATTGAATAATTCTTTTGTTGTAGGATTTGTTAATCCTCTTACTGCATCTTTAACTTGTTTTGGTGTTTTATCTAGTGTTCCTCTAAATGTTATTTTTCCTGTAACTCCTGGTACTGTTTCCAAATATTCCATTTCTTCTTCTGAATCTTCTTCTGTTTGGTAAACATTATCATCAGCTGTTAATCTTCTTGATACTTGTGTTTTAGGTCCACTTTCTTCATTATAGTCTTCAATTCCATCAGGCATATCGCTTCCTGTTGCTTCATCTATTTTTCCATGTTCATCTACACCAACTAATGTTGATGAACTTGCACCTTCTGAATCTGTTCCTTTAAAATATACATTTCTAAACCAGTGTTTTTGAACACTTGATATATGAGGAATTGATGTTTTAATTTCTGATGCCTTATCTCTTTCTAATTTCTTTAAGTCATCAATTACTTCTTCAGGATATGTTCCTGCTTCTTCTAATTCTTCAATTGATTTACCATCAACATATACTTTACCTCTAAATGTAGTATCATCTAGATCTACATATACTTTTGCATCTAGGTCATCATTCATTGCTATTTCTTCAACTAGATCTGGTGCCATTGTTGCAATATGTAAAGTTAGTAATAATTCAAATGGTTTTCCATATCTTCCTGTCCAACCACCTAAATCAAAGTATGTATAGTCATCATGTGATTTCCAAACAAGAAATTCCATATTTAATCTTCTTATTCTCATTGTATTAGAAGATCTTTCAATTTGTACACCCTTAATTAACTCTCCAACATTAAAATCTCCTATAGTTATTCCTTGTACTGCATATGCTATTCCAGGGAATACACTTTCAAATAAGTTCTTTTCTAGTACAATCAATCCTGTTCCCCATGAATCAGCTCCTTCTTCAAAGAACTCTCCATTGAAGAAACTTGATCCAAAGTCAAGTAAGTTAAATGTGAAGTTATTAATTAAATATGTTCTATTTTCTGCAACAAGATATGATCTTAAATATGGTGCATCTATACTTTTTATTTCATTCTTTTGATGGTCTCCTTCAACTTCAATCATATTGCCATTTTTATCTTTTTGTCCGTATATTTCAACATCTTCTGCAAATCCCATTCCAACTAAGTCGTATCCCATATCATATAGATATTGTCCAACAACTATAATGTCTTCTTTTTTAACATTAGATGCATCTTGTCCTATAACATATCCCTGAATTCCTCGGAATAATGATGTTGCAGTTTCCTTTAATTTATTCCATAAAAAGTCTGGCATTGTAATGAAAAACGCAACCATACCTATTAATATTAAAATTATAAGTATAATTAAGATAACGATTCCTGCAATTGCTGCTACTGTTCCTCCTGCTGCAACTGCTCCTGCACCAGCGGCTGCTCCTCCTGCTGCCTCTGCGCCAGCGGCTGCTCCTCCTGCTGCTTCTGCACCAGCAGCTGCGCCTTCTGCTACCTCTGCACCAGCGGCTGCTCCTTCTGCAACTCCTGCGCCTTCTGCTGCTCCTTCCGCAACTTCTGCGCCTTCTGCTACTCCTTCTGCAGTACTTGCACCTCCACCTAGGTTAGGTGCTTCTCCTGCTGTGGAACCTCCTTCCATTCCGCCTTCACCAGCTGTTGATGGGCCTTCTGCTCCGCCGCTTTCTCCGGCTCCGCTTCCACTTCCGCCTTCTCCGGCGCCTCCATCTGTAGTTGGTGTTTCTGAAGGTGAATCTGATGGCTTAAGATCATTACTAGTAGACCCAGTGTGTCCACTTTCATCTGGATCAAATTTGTCTTTATTCGCATCTATTTCGTCATCTATATTATCTTTTGCATTATCTTCTAGATCTTTGTTATCTTGATCTCTTTGATTTGGATTATCTTCTTGGTCATTATCATTATTGTTATTATCATTTTCATCGTTGTCATCATCATCTTTTTTGTTTTTAGATTTTTTTGAATTTTTATCTTTGTCATCTTGCGAATCGCCTTCTTCATCGTCGTCATCCATTGAATATCCAAATTTATCACCAGCTCCACCTTCTTGAGGTTGAGCTGCATCGTTTTCTTCTTCTTCTTTTGCTTCTTCTTCTTCAAGATCTTGTTGTTCTTTTGCTTTATCTATGCTATCGTCGTTTTCTTTACTCATTTATTCACCTCCGATACCTGTTATATTAGTACTAAAATTGCATCGTTATACTATATATTTTATCTGCTTCGCTAATTTCTTCTTCTTCAGTCTCTTCTTTTCCTGTATATTCATTCATAATTCTTACTTTATCAAATATTAAACCTGTTATTTGTATATCACTATCGTAGAATTTATCAAATGTTAGATAAAATGTTCTAGTTTCATTTGGATCAAGTATTACAGTTGAACTAACTATTGAAGGATTTCTGTTTTCTTCTCCAACTACTCCATATATCTCATTTCCAACAACCGCATCATATAATAATGCTATTTTATCTGTTTTATTTGTAATTCTTATTTCGTAAGTTTCATAATTATAATATTGAATTTTATTTTCTACTCTTATTTTTAAGTTTTCATCTTCTGCAACATTTTTTAATTCCTGATATCCCATATAGTCATTAACACATAATTGTAAATTATCTCCATTTTGTTTTATCGCTATCTTTTCTTCATAATATGCATATTCTTGATTTGTAAGTCCTGTTGTAATTATATCGTCAATTAATTTTAAACTATATATGTAATATTCTCCATAGTTTGAATAATCCTGAATACTATATCTTTTCTTATGAGGAAATATTCCTTCTGCATATTCTTTAAATTTTTCTTCTGAATCTCCAAATACATTTTTCTTACAGTCATCTGTTAATAACGCATAGGCTCCTGAAAAATCTTTTTCATTGCATTTATTAACGTAACTATCAATTAAATCTTCAATCGGATTTTGTAATTTTTCTGGCACTTCAAAATCACTTTTTAGTAAAACTTCATGAGGTGTATATGTTGTATTTAAGGTTATCTCGTCCTTTCTTAGTCCTAAGAAAAAGTTAATAGCAAGAATTATTGCCCAAATTACAATGATTATTAATATCGTGTTTTTATGCTTTTTTATAAAATTTCTAACCTTTAATCTTAATTTTAAAAACATTTTTTACTCCTAATCTACTACACTAAAAGATAATTCATAATTGTTATAATCATATTCTATTAAAACAAAGTTTGTATATTGAGTTTGTTCTTCTTGTTCTTCTGTTTTTTTAGGTTGTAATAAGTCATCAATGATTAGCCATAAAACATACATATTTCCTGTTTTATTGTTTCCTAATCTCTCTATGTTTTTATATACAACACCTGTTGTTGATTTTCTAAAGTTCTTTCTTGCATATTGGGCAAAATCATCAACAGTTGGAAAATATGTCTTTTTAAATTCATTGTTCAACTTATCGTAAGCTGCTTGATAATTACCATCATCTATATTTTCAAAAAATATTCCTATGTATCTCTTTATTCTTGTTGGTTCATTTAATCTTTTTATTTCTTCATCTTCTGACTCTTCCGTATTTTCCTGAGTACTATTATTATCATTATTTAGCATTGGAAATATTTTTCCACTTTGAGTATTTGGTTTTATAAATCTAAGTATGACAAATAATAGTGCGAGCATGATTATTATAGTAACTACAAATAGAAAGATGTATTTTTTATTACTATTCTTTTTTCTACTTTTTTTCTTTATTTTACTCATCTCTTTTCCTCAGCTTCCTTGGTTGTATTTGTATTATTCAGGAAATTAAATTTCCTGAATAATATATCTTACTATGTAATATTTTGGATAAAGTTATCTATATCAGCATTTGATGTTGTAGAACCTCCGGCAGTATATTGTGCGTTTAAGTTTTGTGCAGATTGTGCTAAGTTTCTAATCTGAATATTTCTTATTACAGCTTCTTCTTCAGCTGATAAAGGTCCTCCTCTTCCTAATGGATCTCCACTTGCTAATTTTGTATCTAAGTTTTGATCTAATGCTAAATCTTGTAATTCTCTTAAATGTGCCATTCCTGTTGCTGTTGATGCATCATAATATGTTGGGTCTGCTGTTCTTAAGTCTCTTAAAGCATCTTGAATATCATTATTCAACATATCCATATTTGCTCCAATTAAACTTTGAACATATGCTTTTAAATTGTTTTTATTTGTTTGGTTAGATTGAAAGTCTTGGAATTGTGAAAAGCTTCTTGTATTCTTTGCCATTAATTCCGCAAATTTCTTTAATTGATTTTCTCCAATTTGTATGTTTTGTCTACTTCCTGGTGCTCCTTGGTTACCTATAATTAAAGCTCTTGAAGCTTTAAATGCCTCAACACCAACTTGTGCAGCATTTGCACTTGAATTCATACCTTTTTCTACACTGGCTGATGCTATTGCCATTCCTGCAGGTATACCATATTCTTTAATTCCTGTTTTTACTTTATCTGGTACTTTATCTACTATATTTTTAACAGCTCTTACTGGTGCTTTTACTGGAGCAGGTATTTTGCTTGCAATATTTCTACCAAATCCAGTACTCTTTATTGCTCCTCCAGCTGCTCTTCCAACTTTTGTAGCTACATTTCCTATTTCTTTTACGACTATAGCTGATGCAACAACTTCTCCTAAACTTGTTGCTTGATTAAATCCGAAAATTTGTCTTACTATTTTTTCTGCCTTATGTACAAATGACATACATAATATTGCTAATACCATTTTTGGTAATGATGGAGACGTTAATCTCAATAAATCCAAAGCACTTGATACGAATACCAAGTAAATTATACAGTGGAATGGTTGTATTAAAACATTAAATATAAACTCTCTTAACCATATATTTAATGCTTGAGCTTTACCATCACCCATTTTATCTATTGAATATGTAACTGTAATCAATGGTGAAATTATAATTAAGAATCCTATTGTAAGCATACGTCTGATATATGTTACTAAGAATGCTACTGTCATACCAATTAACATTCCATAAACAATAAGTGAGCCCCAGGCAATCGTCGCGGTTCCTATGATACTCTGCAATATCAGAGTATTACTTACTCCTTCTCCAATCTTAACTCTAGATACTCCCGCAAGAATACTAATAAATCCATCATTTGCTTCAATAGTAAATATGATTATGTAATTTAGTAAGAATATTAATGCAAAGCTTACTGCCCAGTCTACGAGCATTTTTTTGTATTGTGCTTTTTCAGAAGCTACTGTTGAGATAGCCATTCTTATTCCAACATAAATTAATATAAGTAATAATATTACTATTGCTAGTATTCTCATTATGTAGTACCATGTTGCAACTTGTGTTCTTATTGTATTAACTGCTGATGATCCTGAAGAAAAATTAAAGAAGTTTATGTCTGTTAATTTTATTTCATTAAAGAATATATCATCCGGCGTTAGGAGTCCTTGCAGATTCGTTGTTCCACCCAATAGTGCAATACCCGTCATAATTGCTTGAAACGCCATAAGTATTAACAGTACTGGTATTCTTATTAATATAGTTGCAAGTCCAACTATTCCATCAACAACAGCTCCACCTACATCTGTCCAAGTTGTATTTTCTTCCTCCATTTCAATAGTATTTACTACTTGTGAATTTGAAGCAAGAACAACATTTCCTACTATGTTCATTAGCATAAGAACTATCATTAAAATGAATAAAAATTTTCGGATTTTCTTGTTCATATTTTATCTCCTATTATTTTTTTCGTTTCATTGGAAAATATTCTGACATTGAATTTATTGATGACATTTTCCTCATTCCAAACATATTTTTAACTATTTTTTCTGCTCTAGATAAACCTATGAAGAACAGTACGGCTAACAGTGGTGCAACTGTAAATATTTCATGTGCTGAAACTATAAACACCATGTATAAGCCTGCATGTAATGGTTGTATAAATGCATTTACTGCATACTCTCGCATCCAGTTATTAAACATTTTTGAATCGCCTCTTCCCGAAATAGGCGTCTTATTTGCTGAGTATGTGATTGTAACTAATGGTGATATTACTATTAAAAATCCCATTGCTAACATCCTATATAAATACATGAAGAAGAATTTAATTTGGTAAATCGTTAGTACAAAGTACATAAGCGCAACTGCAACATATGACCATCCACTTGTTTGATCTACTAAATTAAATACTTGTAATATTAACGATTGTTCAAATGATTTTGGTGCAATGCTTGCAAAAACTTCTACAAGACCTGATGCTAACATGTTTATGAATCCTATTATGTACGGCATTGCAAATATCAAAACCATACTTACAAGCCAGTCTTTAAGCATATCTTTATATCTTGCTATATCGCTTGCTATTGTAGATATTGCCATCTTAATACCAATATATATAAGCATTAATAATCCCATTACTACTGCAATAACTTTTGTTATATAGTAAAATACTGCAACTGAATTCTTTATCTTTCCATTAAATGTTGCATCATTTCCATCTTTTATAAAATAGTTTGCATCAAATAAATCTATTTTGTTATATACCGTATCCTCAATTGTATACCAGTTAACCTTCGATTTAGTACTAAAGTCTATTACGTCATCCCTTGTTACAAGTGTCATTATTGCAGATATTACAATTAACGGTGTATAGAATATTCCAACTACTGCACCTGCAGCTGCTGCACCTAAACTAAATGTTCCTTTAACATTTTTTGTTTTAGCTCCATTTTTAGATGTTAATGTTGCTTTACCATTTTCTGATAAAGAATCAAAAGATCCTTCTGTATAGCTCTGTCTTATATCTTCAAAGTTTTGGAAGTTTATATCATAGTCCAAATCGGTAGCATATATGAAATTAGGTACTATTGATGTAAATAATAGTACAAATATTATTATTCCTATTAGCTTGTTTTTCATATTTCTCCTTAGCTATTATTTGTTTTCACTTTTTATTGCTGCTAGTTTATTTAAGTTTGTTTCAATGAATTCGAACTCTTTCTTAGTTGGTTGTATAGCTATGATTGCCGTATCTTCACCAACTTTTAGTAGTCCTTCACCTCTTTGACATGTTGTTAAGAAGTATGCTTCACCATCGCTTAGTTTGAATACTTCTTTTATATACTCTATTTCTGATTTATCTTGTGCTAAGAATAATTTTGTATCTGATGATGTTAAAACTGCTTCAACTTCTTTTTTCTCATAGAAATCTTGGAATCTCTGTGACATAACTGCTAGTGAAACGTTTCTTTTTCTAGCACGTCTAGCCATTGTATTTAAGAAGTCAACAGCTTCTGGATATGGTAATAACATCCAAGCCTCATCTATAAGAACTCTCTTCTTTGCGGCTTTTAATTTATCCTCACTGTTTTTCTTAACATATTTTTCCCAAATCCATGATAGAAGAACCTGTTGAGCAAGTGGTCTTGCAAATCTTTCCTCTAGTTGAGATATATCTAGGTTGATAAATGGCATTCCATCTAATAATTCGAATGTAGATTGTCCATCGAAATATGCCATCTGTCCATTGTACTCTCTAACATATTGTCTCATAACTTTTATTAGATAACTATAATGGAATCTATAGTCAGGATTTGTATTTTCTTCAGCTTTCTTTTGAATTCTTGAATACCAGCTTCCAACTGTTGGCATTTCTTTTTTCTCTTTCTCTAATCTATTTTTTACAAGTGAAGATGGGTTATTTTTGTATAAACTTTCCACGTTACTGTTTATACCAATTGCTTCATATTCTTCTGATACAGCTTCTGAAATTATTTGTTTTGTAAGCTCGTTAACTTCCTTACTTCTTGTACTACCTCTTGCCATTGTTAATAGAGATTGTGTAACGTCTTCTACTTTGTTCTCAACATTTAATACTGTTCTTTCTCTACCTGTTATTTCATCTCTTACAATTTCAGGCTCTATATCGAATAAGTTAATAACTGTTTGTGAGTTAGGGCTTATTGTTACATTTACTCCACCTAGTGCTTCAGCAACAACTCCGTACTCACCTTCAGCATCTAGTGCTAAACTTTCAATTCCCATTAAAACTGCAGATCTAGCAGTTAATGTTTTAATTGTAACACCTTTACCAGCACCAGACTTACCAAATATAACCATGTTATAGTTAGTTAATGTTGGACTGAAGTTATCAAATAATATTGGTAATCCTGTTTGTCTGTTAAATCCTAGAGGAATACCTTTTTCATGTCCAATTTCTGATGTAAAGAATGGGAATACTGTTGACATTGAACGTCTATCAAATGTATGTACTTTATTTATTTTGTTATCTAGGAATGGCATGTTACTTCTCATTGCTTCATCTTGAATTGCCCATGCTGGTTTTATTCCTATTAAGTTCTTAGACATTTCTGCTGATAATAATTCAGTATATTTGTCTAATTCTTCCACACTATATGCAAATAATGTGCATATTATTGATGAATCGAAAAGTTTGTTGAAACCTGCTGCAATTTGGTCTCTAAGTTCCTCAGCCTCAGCTCTCTTTTGTGCTAGGATTCTCTCTCTGTTGATATCTCCTCTATCCCATGCAACAATTCTTTCTGATTCTAGTTCGTTAATTGTTCTATTTAATTCTGTTTGTGATGTATTTTCACTTACTGGATTAATAAATACTGAAACATTCAAATCTCCAAATGTATACATTCCTCTTAGAAACTCTGGGAAAGTACACATTCTTGGAATTGTAGATACTATCATGCTTCTTGCATATCTTGTCCTGCTTGATGCTATTTGCATATAATTTGGATTTGATGCATCAATTCCTGCTGGAGCAATTAAATCTTTCAAAGTTTTTCTATTTTTTTCAAGAAAATTTACTGGTTTTTCTTCTTTTGGTTGTTCTATTATATCGTCTTCTTGTTTTGGATCCACTTTGTTCTTTTTCATTTTTACTATCATTCCTTTCTTGAGATATTTTTTATATCCCTTTTTTCGTTAGTTGTTTTCCTCTTTTGCTATTTTAGCTTTTCTTACTTCTTCTTTTGCTCCTTCATATGTTACGTTATCCAATTGATCTTTATATTGATCTATTAGATCATTTGCTCTTTCTTTTATTTTTTGTTCTTTTTTCATATCTTCAATTTGTTTATATTTGTCAGCTCTTACTATACTATCTGTTGCAAGATCAATTGCTGCTGCATTAATTTCTTCATCAAGTTTTGCTTGTTTTTTCTCTAAAACATCTTTTCCTGATGAATATAATGCATCGTATTGTGAATCTAAAGCTTTTGAGAATTGTAATATTTCTGAATCGTCTCTATTGTAAGCTATGTATAATAATTCAGCTATTTCTTCAGAATTTAAAATTCTACTACTTACTTCTGATGCTTGTAATGATCTCATTGCTGTTTGAGCTCTTGTATATAATTCAGAGAAGCAAATTGCATCAACTTCTTCTGGAGGTGTATCTTGTGTTACTCCACTCTCAGCTGCAAAATATGAAAGAATTAAGTATGTACGTTGTTGTAATACGTTTTTGTTTAAACTCATTCTTGCAACATATTCAGCAATATCCATACCATAATCTAGAACTCTTTCTTTTCTTCTTTTCTCAAATTCTAGTTTTTGTTGTAATCTTTCATTCTTTGTTTCTTTAGCTGATTGAATTCTTGTATTTACTTTTTCTATATCTTGTGCCATTTCAGAAACTTTTGCTTTATATTCATCAACTATATCTCTTAAGTTCAAGCTTCTTGTTTGAACATATAATTGGATTGGAAATCTTAATGTGTTTAAGAATTGAACAAATCCTTCTTCAACAGCTATTTTTTCTTCTTCTGACATAAGGTCATAATTTACACCAGAACATTGAAGAATCATGATATATTGAGTTCTATTTTTTCTTATAATCATGTTATCTTTTACTTCATCAAATTCCATGAATTTATAAATAGATTCTCTAGGCATTCCATTGAAGTCTTTAAGTTTCTCACTTGATGCTGTTTCCTCTTCTTCTTTTTCTTCTTCTCTTTTGTTATTCATGTAAATTATTAGAAAATATGCTGCAATTAGTCCAAAGATTATAAAAACTAAAACAGCAAGAATAATTTGTAAAACGCTGACTATGTTCATTATTTATCTTCCTCCTTTGTATAAACGTACATTTTCTTGTTTCTTTTGAATTTAATCCATCTTGATATAATTTCACTTAGAGGTTCTCCACCTATTTTCTTAGTAATTTGAATACCTGCAACTGTTGGAATTTTTATTGCTCCAATTCCAAAACCAATTAATGCAAATATTGCTGTAATTATTATTCCTACAGTTTTCATTCCAATTATTGAAAATATTAGGAAAAATACTAGTCCTAAAATTATTCCGAATAACTGTTGAAATAAGTGATTTTACTGTAAAGATATATAAAATTCTTGATTCTCCTCTTAGATTTCTAGGAATGTAATATGTTCCCATCTCTTCCTCCTTTGTTAATGTTTATTCTCTTATATTCCAGCTCCGTTTAGTATTCCATAGATTATTTTCCAAATTGCAACTGCACCGAAAATAACAACACCTGCCACTACTAGCCCAATTAATTGTTGTTTTAATTTGGCTGCTTCTTCTGGTGTTGCAAACATGTATTTAATACCCATTATCATTGTTACTGCAACTAGAACAACAACACCAATTGCTGTTAAAATATTTGCTACTGGGTTTACAACATTTCTTAATGATCCTGCATCAATTCCTGTTTGTCCATTTCGTCCAATACCTAGGAAATTGTCAATTGATGCTTTCATTTGGTCAAAAGTGCTTACACTTGCTGCATATGATTTTGGTTGAATTACACTTATTGTTAATACTACTATCGCTATAATTATAGCTATTCTAAGAATTTTCATACATTTTTCTCCTTATTATACTAGTTATATAAATTATAATATAACTAAAATCTCCATTTCAACATTTTTTTGTAAATGTAACTATATTGTTATATTTTTTAACATATTTTTAATTATTTTAGCTTTTTATTTGTATTTACTCTTTTTTTAATTTATTTTTTATCTCTTTTTACATTTTTTTCTTGTATAATTTTTTAAAATTTTGGTAAAAAATAGACACATTCAAAATAATGTGTGAAGTGGTAAAATGAAAGTAGACACAAAAAAAGTGTTTACTTTCATTTTTTTGATATAATAAAGAAAAAGATTG